>DELD01000007.1:94530-120199 GCA_002354205.1 Micavibrio sp. UBA2705
TGGCTTCCGCCTGCCAAGCTGCCTAGATAACCGGCCGCTAAAATTTGATGAGTGGAATAATTTAAGACCGCAAACAATCTTTGTTTCAGCCACGCCAGGGCCGTGGGAGCTTGAGCAAACCAATAATGAGTTTGTTGAACAAGTCGTGCGTCCTACGGGGTTGATTGACCCGCCCGTTGAAATTCGCCCAACCGACACGCAGGTTGATGATTTGATGGAAGAGTGCCGCAAGGTGATTGCTCTTGATGGGCGCGTCTTGGTGACAACGCTGACCAAGAAAATGGCAGAGGATTTGAGTGAATATCTCAATGAAAATGGCCTCAAAGTGCGCTATATGCATTCTGATACCGATACGATTGAGCGCATAGAAATCATCCGTGATTTGCGCCTTGGGGTGTTTGATGTATTGGTCGGTATTAACTTGCTGCGTGAGGGGTTGGATATTCCTGAATGTATGCGCGTGTGCATTTTAGATGCGGATAAAGAAGGCTATCTGCGCTCAAGAACATCGCTAATACAAACCATAGGGCGCGCGGCGCGTAATGTTGATGCGCGGGTTATTCTTTATGCAGACCGCGAAACCGACAGCATGAAAGCTGCGATTGAAGAAACCGACCGCCGCCGTCAGCGTCAAGTTTTGTATAATACCGAGCACGGCATTACGCCGCGGACGGTGAAAAAAGATGTCAGCGACATTTTAGAAGAAGTCTTTGGCCCATCCAGCGCGAAACAGTCGGGCAAGGGCGGGCGTAACCTTAAGAAACTCACAGATGATTTAGAATTAATGCGCGATGCATCGAAGCTGAAAAGCCATATGGCGAAACTTGAAAAAGATATGCGCGGCGCGGCTGCGAATTTAGAATTTGAAGAAGCTGCGCGTCTGCGCGATGAAATTAAGCGTTTAGAAACTTTGGCGCTATCTGCTTAATGCATGTCTTTCTTATCTGGCACATTATCAGGGGCTTTCGCGGCATAATTTGCATAATGATAGGCAAGCGCTGTTACCGCATATGTTAAAATAAGTGGGCATACCAAGTACTTTACAGGGGCTAATAATATCATCGTGATCACTTTTGACGATGTCTCGGCAAATATAGTTTGCTCCGCCCATGGAACAAGAAAGAAAGCATAAACGAGAGTGAATAAAATAAGCGGAAAAGCAGAGCGTATAATGGTTGTCGCCAAAACGAGTGTTTTTCCTCTGGTCGCTTGTAACGCATGTTTATAGCTTATATTGTGACCGCTGACATATAACGGAATAAGAAAGCTTAGGCGCAATAAAAAAAGTGACAAAGCCACGCTTAAGACTGTCCCTGTGTAATCAAATCCACCTTCAATATACATGCTAATAATACTGTTAAGTAGCGCCGCCATATGTGGAATTTTTATATAGGCGATTGTGACAAGGATCAAAACAAGGTTCGCCAAATATGTTTTGCTGCAACCTAGATACGAAACCATATCACGCTCAGGGTCATCACTCTCAACAGTGCTGCGCAGCCATAATGTTGGGATAAGCATGAACACGCAAATGTAGAAAAAGCTCATCGCTATCCAAATTAGGCTATCTGGTGAGAAAAACTGTCTTAAAACATCAATAGCAATGAGTGGCGTGACTAACAACAACAACAGATCAATTAAACTGCCCCCATTATCGTTAATATAGGTGTTCGTTTTTAAAGTCGCGCGCTGTGCTTCTTTTAAAAAATTCATGGGGGAGCCTGTGTCTGTCATATTGAAATTACTGCATGAAATGCAATATAAGAAATTTTATTATAAGGTTTTTTCCCATGAAGTTACAGCGAATAATTATGCAGCAGCCTAAAAAAGAACTTAATTATGGTGGCTGTAATGTGCTAATAAGAGTATGGGTTTCATATGAATAGGATTTTGAAAATGACAAATACAAATGTTTTGGGTGTCGGTAACGCCATTGTTGATGTACTTACACATGCCAGCGAAGAATTTATCGCAGACCAACATGCGAAATACGGCATGGAAAAAGGCGGCATGATGCTGATTGAAACAGACCGCGCGACCCAGCTTTACGGCCAAATTGGTCAGGCAACAGAAATGTCAGGCGGTTCAGCGGCGAACACAATCGCGATTATTGCGGGGCTTGGCGGCAGCGCGTCGTTTATTGGTAAGGTCGCTGATGATCAGCTTGGCGATGTCTTTGCGCATGATTTGCAATCCACAGCCGTTCAATTCACCACGCCACGTTTAACAGGGGGCGTACCAACCGCGCGCTGCTTTATACTTGTAACGCCAGATGCGCAGCGTACAATGAATACTTATTTGGGAGCAGCCGCGCAGCTTAATGCGGATGATATTGATGAAGCGGTCGTCGCTGATGCACAGGTGTCGTATTTAGAGGGGTATTTGTTTGACAAAGATGCTGCAAAGCAGGCATTTCGCCGTGTTGGTGAAATTGCCCATAAGCATGGCAATGAAGTTGCGCTGAGCCTTTCAGATTCATTCTGCGTTGAGCGCCACCGTGCAGATTTCCAAGATTTAGTCGAAAACCATATTGATATTTTATTCGCCAATGAGCAAGAAATCATGGCACTCTATGAGACCGATACATTCGAACAAGCGCAGGATATTATCAGCGGTAAATGTAAGTTGGCTGCTTTAACGCGCGGTGATAAAGGTTCTGTTATCATCAGTGAGGGGGAAACGGTAAGTGTAAGCGCAGTAATTCCCGCGCAGCTTGAAGACACAACAGGCGCAGGTGATGCTTATGCTGGCGGTTTCTTATACGGCTACACAAATGGCTACAGCCTGAAACAAAGCGCAGAGCTTGGCACTGTGCTTGCGACAGAGATTATTTCTCATATGGGGCCGCGTACTGATAAAGACTTAAAGTTTTTCACCGAAGGCCTTAAGAAAGCATCTTAAATATTGCTTCAGCGTCGCATTGTCAGCGGCGCTGATCGTTCTTTTTACATTGACATATTGCGTCGCAAAGCAGAGCGCCGCGTTTTCGTTTGTAAGGGCTTTTTCTTGCTAGGGGTGTTTAGGGCAAGGGGCGCTTGGTGTTAATTACCTTGACGTATAGCGCTTTAGGGCGCTATACGTTCTAATATGGAAATCATACAAGAATTCATCGCTAAATCCGTCCCGCATTTAGATCATCCCGTTCTCAATAGCCTGCATAATGCGTCTGTTACGCCAATAAATGTGCCTGTAACATTGTGCAAAAATAAAGCCCCTGTGTTTTCGGCTGAGGTCAAGATGCTAGGCACATGTTTGCCGCAATATAATGCCGCGCTTTATTTTACTTTGCAGGCGCTGCGTGACAATGATGTGAGTGTTGAATGGGATGCCTGCCGCTTTTTGTCGGGCTCGCCGCTGCGCTCAAAGGCCGCCTTTGATGATTTGGCGCATAATGACCGCATATTGAAGCATTTGGAGGGTGATAAAGAGCGTGCCCTGCGTGATGTTTTTGCGCAGGCGCATGACACGTTTTCGGTGGCAATTGGCAATACAGGTGACGGGCCAAGCCTAAAATCAGCGCTTGATATATATGCGGAGCGTATTGCGGCGGCGCTTATTCGTGAAACAGTGACGTTATCCTCGGCTGATCTAAACGCGGCGATTTCTGCGCAGCCTCTTATGGCGCGGGGCAAGCGTTATATAGCATCCATTTTTCGGTGATTATCTTGCGATAAAGCATTGTTATGCTGATTTTGCAAGCGTATGATCCGACCTCATAAAAATTATAATGAGTATAAGGGGCTTGATTTTTTGAATCAAGAATGGGGATTATATGTCTGATATCTATATTATATTATTGGCCTGTATGCCGCTTGGCGTTATTGCGGGCTTTGCTGCCGGCTTGTTCGGCATTGGTGGTGGGGCGGTTATTGTGCCGGCTTTGTATTTTTTGTTCTCGGCGCTTGATTACGATGCGTCTTTTACCATGCATATGGCGGTTGGCACATCCTTAGTGACCATTATACCGACTGCAATATCATCTTCTTTAACCCATTACCGCCATGGCGCAATTGCGATGCCATGGTTTTTCAGCCTTGTCGGCGGCATTGCAATTGGCGCGGTTGCGGGGGGCTTCTTGGCGCTGTCTTTACCGGGTGATCTTTTGCGTAAAATATTTGCCGTGCTTTTGGTGATTATGGCGGGCTTAATGTTAATAGGTAAGCCTAAGAATGGCGACAATGACCCTGAAATTAATATGTTTTTAAATGCTGCTTATGGCGTATTTAGCGGCATTATATCGGCGTTAATAGGAATTGGCGGTGCGACATTAAATGTGCCCTATATGGTTAAAAAAGGCCTTGCTATAAACAAGGCGATTGCGACAGCTTCGTTGCTCGGCCTATGCGTAGCACTGCCGGCAAGCTTTGTTTTCTTATTCACGAATAATGCCGCGGCGGAACATAGCGGCGTGGCATTTAGCTTTGGTTATATTCACCTTCTCGCTGCGGCAGGCATCGTTTCTGCGAGTATGATTAGCGCGAAATACGGCGCAAAATTGACCCATAGCATTGATGCAAGCAAGCTTAAATATGCCTTTGCCGTCTTTATGGTGCTGGTTGCCATTAAAATGCTGTTTTAAACTTAGTTGACATATTAACGCTGTTTCTGTATAAAAAAGGAAATAATAATATATAAAACAGAGTTGAGGTTAATATGAATTACAAACTTGGTGAATTCGTCGAGAATGAAGGTGTCTATATGGGGACGGCTGCGGTGCTATCAAACCTTGGCATCACGCAAAAGTTTAACGTCTTTGCAACGCCTCATAACTTCTATGTTGATAAAGAAGTCCTGATGTTTGAATTTGAAGATGCTGTTGGCTTTGTTGCTGGCTTGCAGGAATTATTTGCACATAATGGCACAAATATTTCATCAGAAGAGGGGCTCGCCCAAGCGGTATCTGATGGCAGTTACCAAGGTGAATGGGTGCTGCCAAATTACAAAACGATGAAACATGTAATTTTACAGAATAAAGACCAAGGCGAATTTAAGGACAGCGTGATTAAGTCGGCCTTTAATGCATTTGACGGCCCTGAATTTGCGTGGGTATTGCGTGACGGCGATGATATGCCAGAAGCCGCGAACACTTATTGTATAGATACAGATAGGTTTTTAACCAAAACCATTGGTGACGAGTGCGAAGCGTCCATTCGACCCATTCGTTTAGTCCCTGCGGTCTAAACAGCAGATATTAAAAAAACGCGGCAAAAATACCGCGTTTTTTATTGTCTTTATTCTGAGGGAGAAGGCGCGTTAGGCTGCAATGCTTGCATTGGCAAACATATGCGTGTTGCTCCACATATCTTCTAAAACGCCAACAAGCCTATCAATGTGATGCAATTCATGTGACGCGGTCGCCGTCAGGCGCAAGCGCTCTGTGCCTTTTGGTACAGTCGGGTAATTGATCGGCTGCACATAAAGCCCGTGCTGGTTAATCATTGTATCTGTTACTTGCTTACAGCATTTAGCATCACCAACGACTAACGGCACGATATGGCTTTCGCCTTTAAGGTACGGAAGCTGCGCTTTTTCAAATAAATCCTTCATGTATTTTACATTACGAATTTGGCGCTGACGTTCTATGCGCGATACTTTCAAATGCTCAACGCTGGCAAGCGCACCAGCTAATACCGCAGGTGGCAAAGATGTTGTAAAAATAAAGCCCGATGCGTAGGAGCGTATTGCGTCAATTACACTTTCTTTACCTGTAATAAAGCCGCCCATAAGGCCGTAACCTTTACCAAATGTACCTTCAATAATGTCGATACGGTCAAGCAGACCGCGTTCTTCCGCTACGCCGCCGCCGCGTGGGCCATACATGCCAACGGCATGGACTTCATCCAAATAAGTCATCGCATTGTATTTTTCAGCAATGTCACAGATTTCTTTAATCGGCGCGATGTCGCCATCCATAGAGTAAACAGATTCAAAAGCGATGATTTTTGGCGCATCTTTCGGCGCATCTTTCAACAGCTGTTCTAAATGGTCTAGGTCGTTATGTTGATAAACAAATTTCGCGCAGCGTGATGATTTTATGCCATGGATCATTGATGCGTGGTTCAGCGCATCAGAGAATACAATGCAATCAGGCAATAGGCGGCAAAGGGCGCTAAGCGCACCTTCATTGGCAACGTAGCCTGATGAGAAAACAAGCGCCGCTTCTTTTTGGTGCAAATCTTTTAATGAATCTTCGACAAGCTTGTGATAAATCGTTGTCCCTGAAATGTTACGCGTACCGCCAGCGCCAGCGCCGCAGCGTTCGACAGCATCTTTTACGGCATTGATAACAACAGGGTGGTGCCCCATACCGAGGTAATCATTACTGCACCAAATCGTGACATCTTTTTGCGAACCATCTTCTTTGTGCCAGATCGCTTCGGGGAAGCGGCCAACAACGCGTTCCATTGTTGTAAAAACGCGGTAACGCCCGTCTTCTTTAAGCTCGCTTACTTTTTGTGCGAAGAAGTCATCGTAATTGATATCACTCATATCGTATGCTCTTTTATTATATAATCCTATTTATGGTATTTTATGCCTTATTTCAAATTCTAAAGCAAGCTGCTATAATAAGAGTATAGACTTTAGTAATAATAATTTTGAAGTGGCGCGTATGTTAATTGTTTTTGGCTCTCTTTGTACGGATTTTTTCCTGAATATTGAAACGCATCCGACGGATAGAAACCCCGTATCAGCGGATATGTATAAAATGTATCCAGGTGGGCGCGGCGGTAACCAAGCCTTGGCTGCGGCGCGTATGGGCGCGAAAACGGCAATTGTTGGTATGATCGGCGATGATCCGATGGGCACGAAATTGGCGGATAAGCTGCGCTCCGAAGGGGTTCTAACGTCAGGCGTAGGGCGCTCGGAAAAACCGACAGGGTGTAACTGTGTTGCTATTGATGCAGATGATAATCCGCGTATTTATCAGGCGATGGGCGCGAACCAAGATGCTTCAGCGGATCAAATTCCCGATGAAATTTTAAACGAAGCGTCAATGCTTGTTTTGCAGATGGAGCTGCCAGAAGAAGAAAATTACAAATTAATGCAGCGCGCGAAAGAAAATGGCGCGAAAATTATGTTGAACCTTGCGCCGATGAAAATGATTCCGCGTAAGTTTTTGAGCATGATTGATTATTTGGTTGTTAATCAACTTGAAGCCAAACAAATCGCTGTCGCTACCGATATGGACCGTAAAAACAATGCGGTGATGATCGCCAAAGGTCTGGCGCAAGAAGGTGCGTTAACCTGCATAGTGACCCTTGGTGAAAAGGGTTCTGTCGCCGTTACCGCAGATGGTAAGTCGTGGGGGATGGGGGCAATGAAAATTGACGATAACATCAGCCAAGAAAAACTATGGGGCGCAAGCGATGCGTATTGCGGTACATTTGCATCATGCCTATATCAAGATATGCCGATAGAAGATGCACTTAAACGTGCCAGCATCGCCGCCTCTTTGGCGTGCCGCGGCGCAGGGGCGCAGCCATCATTCCCTTATTCAGATGATATTGAACAGCAATTAGCGGATATGCCAGACGCAGAGCCAACGCAAGTTTAAGGCGAAATGTTATAGATGGGTGTTGATCATATCGACAATTTCTTCGGCCGTGTATTCATGTTCGCCTGCGACTTCTTCAAATATGATACGTGTGACGAGTTCGGCAAGGTCTTCTTGCGTTTCGGCCCAGTAATCAATAATCGCGCGTCTATACAGGCGTAGGACATCATTTTCAGAAGAATTTGTACGCTCAATACCTGGGGATATTTCGCTGCCAGACTGTAAGTAAAGTAGGACTTCATAAGAATCTTCTGCTTCAAGCAGGCTTTCTGTGTGTTCGTCTACGAAATCCTCAATAACGATTTCTATGTCTTTGCAAAAGGCGGCAAATTCATCAGGAAAGTTTGCTATCGCATTGCGTGCCAAGACTAACAAGTCATCATCACTTGGCGGCGTAGAAAAATTCATAATGATTTCTTGGCGACTCGCTTGCATGAACAAACCCTCTTAACGTGTGAATATTAGATATCTGTATAATTTAATCTTTTTAAACAGCTTTGCCAATATACAGAATTAAGTTGTTCGACTTATTTTTTGCTCTTTATTCGTTTTTCATAATATATGTTTGCAATTCTTGCCAAATAGTATATAAATAATGCATCTCTATATTAGGTGGCGAATGGCACGGTCAAAAAAGGCGAAGCATAAAGCAAAGCAGAACTTGACGAAGATTGAAAGTCTCTTACTCTTTGCGTTTAAATCATATCCTGCGGCAACGTTGGGTGATGATCAATGGGCGGCGTTAATCGGACAGGATGCTCATACACGTGTCTATAAACGTGCGCGAAACGGCCTTGTCAGAAAACAATATGTCAGTGAAACTGTAAGTAATCAGAATAATCCACATAAAAGCACGCCGATATATCGTGTTTGTGATAATGGCGATATTCCGAATTTCTTTATCGCGCAAATACCAGACACGCTGGGCAGTGACACAGAAAAATTCATTCAAATACAGCCTAAAGGCGGCGTTGAGGGTTTGGATGTTAACTTTGTGATTAGAACAAAAGACTTCCATAAATTCTCATTCATGCCTGGGCAAAAAGGCATTTTTACCTTTCAGGCCTTACGTCTTTCACCAGAAGAACTTGCTGCTGTTAATTCCGGCGGGAAAACGACGATTTGTGTTGACCCACAATTCGCATTTACAAAAAAGCGTGAAGCCGCACATGTGATTGGCAGCGCAATACGCGGCGACCAAAAAAGCCTGCGCCTTATTGCATCACCTTATAAAGGTGTTGCCAGTGTCGAGGGCAATAAAAGGCCTTTAAAGTCTGACTGCTTATACCGTTTTAAAATATCGGAATCTTTCTCTCCTTTGGAAGGGCGCATCAGCCTGTCCAAAGATGTTGAGATTTATAACCCTTATAAACAATCTCATGACTTTGCGCATATTATGCAGCATTTTAACCTGTTACAAAAACACAGCCCTGACACAGTTGATGAAGCACGCAAAGTGCAAGCGAACGCAGGGCCATATGTCGCAAGCCCATCTAATGACAACAAATTTATTATCAGTATTGATGACCCAGGAACAAAATGCATAGATGATGCTTTTTCACTGCATAAGCACCAAGATGGTTACAGCCAAGAAACCTACTTAATCGCCGTGCCGCTGATTTTTGGGTTGGATTCCCCTTTATATGACGCTGCCTTGCGTGCGGGGCCGAGCCTTTATGCTGGCAGCCGTACTGTTTGCCCGTCAATTCCTGAAGTACTGAGCCACGGTAAATCGTCACTGCATGAGGGGCAAGATTGCCCCGTATTGGTTGTGCGTTCCGAATATGACCGCGATGGACGCTTGCTTGAACTGGACTTTGAACAAAGCTTCAGAAAAGACATTATTCGTGTGAACAAAAATATTACGCCGCGTGACTTTAAAGCAGGAATAGGGGCGGGCGACCCACGTTATACCGTATACCAAGAATTTATGGATAAAAGACGCGGGATTGCGCAGTCTTGTCAACAACAACCATTACACCATTTGTTTAATGCCTGCGCCGAAACAGGTATAATTGACGGCAATATTGTCGCAGACAGAATGTTAAACGCGAATGCGTTGGCGGGACACTGGCTTGATAAAAAAGGCCTCGTGGCGGGCTATCGTAATTATGCGCTTAATGCGTCGCCGTCTTATTATGATCATGCGCGTTATAAAATCGGTTTAATATCAAAGGAACTTGCACATATTTTACCGCGCCGCGCATCTGAGTATAAAGCATCGCATGTCATTGCCCTGCTTGATGCGGCAAGCCAGCGCGGTCATTTAGATGGCGTAACCAGAATTATTAAAGAAGCAACGCTTGAGAAGTCACTTTATGCACCAGTAAATAGAGGGCATCAAGAGATTGGTACGTCAGCCTATGCGACGATATCTTCAGCAGCGCGCCGTCCAGTCGATTATATTAACCAGTCCCTCATCCTTTCAGAACTCGGTCACAAAGTCAGCGGCGTAGAGCAGCTTTATGACCGAAGCAATATGCGTAAGCTGTGTGAGCGTTTAAACGATATTCAAATTAGGCAAGCAGCGCTTTTCCAAGCAAGTAAGCAACGCCGTGACCGCGCAGTGATGAATGAAATGTCACAGAGCGTTGAGCCCGCGACAATTTTAGATATTACAGCGCATTCTATGCTGATTAAATATGATCACTTTAACGTGACTGAATATTTTAACGCGCAGGCGCTGGCGGATAGCGGGTTTGTTGTTGATGATACTTGCCAAGAAATTATCCTGCCTTCATATTATAGCGGCCTGCCAGCTGAGCGCTTTGCTGTTGGTAATACTGTAAATATTCGCCTGTTTAAAGACGATGCAAATACGAGCCCGATCCAGCTTTTTAATACCGCGATCTTACCAAAGCATAAGCTTTAATATTGTTCAGGCGCACATACTTTTTTTCACATTGAGAACAAAAGTATGAGTGTTGAAGGCCTGTTATGATATGCTCGTTTTAAAGTAAGGTTTTCCTAACCTTTTTATATTAGAATAAAACTTGTGTAGAATTTAATAGGTGTGTTGTGACTTACTCCCTTGAAAAAGCGTCAGTATTGATCGTCGAAGACATGGTGCCTATGGCCATGTTAACGAAAAAGATTCTTGAAACTTTTGGTTTTGAGGAGGTTTATATCGCCCATACGGGTGAGAAGGCCTTTGAGCTCTATCAAAAACATGCGCCTGATTTGGTGATTACAGATTGGGTTTTGGATGGCATAGATGGCTTGGACCTTGTAAAGCTTATCCGTCGTGACCCACTTTCCAAAAATTCTTATGTTCCGATAATTCTTATGACGGGGTTTTCACACAAATTACGTGTGATGGCTGCGCGTGATATTGGTGTGAGCGAGTTTCTTGTTAAGCCATTTACAGCAAAAGATTTATACGCGCGCATAGTGCAGGCCGTTGAAAAACCAAGAACATTTGTTGATAGCGGTGAGTTTTTTGGCCCAGATAGACGGCGTAGGCGTTCCAAGACGCCGGAATCATGCCCATCACGCCGCATGGATGATGTACGCCGTAATACATCAGGGGAATAAAACAACCTTCGTTTAAATGAGTTCCACTGAAGGCGAGTTCGCACAGGAAATAACGCAGGAAGTCGCCAATGCTTGCATACGTTATTCCACAAAATATGAAATGTTAGATTGATGCGGTGTGAACGGTTTGGTTGCCCTGCAACGCATCAGTGACATCTGCAGCGGTGGGCAGCGCGGTCTGCGCACCAAGTTTCAAACAGGCAAGGCTTCCAGCATAAGCCGCGAATTTTAAAGCGAGTTCAACAGGCTGCTGCAATGATAGGGCGGCGGCAAACGCCCCCGAAAAAGAGTCGCCTGCGCCTGTTGTGTCAATTAAATCTTGCGCATTAATCGGCATGGCATCGGCATTTATTGTGTTCCCTTGCATCATCTGTGCATAAGCGCCTTGTGCGCCGCGGGTTATAATGCAGTGACATTGTAGGGATTCAGATATAAGTTTGGCTTGCGCGGTATAGGGGACGACTTCACGTTGCTGCGCCCCTGAAATATAATTATATACAGCAAGGGCTTCAAGCTCATTGGCGATCAGATAGTCAACATGATCAAATAGATCTTCAGGGAAGATTTTTGGCACGGGGGCAAGGTTTAATATGGTCGTTGCACCTTGTGCCTTGGCATGTTGAAGCGCGGCAATAATTTCGCCATGCGCAACTTCCATTTGCACGATAACAACATCCTCGGCGGTGACTTCTGATTGCTTAAGTTGCGCCGCGCGGCAAAGGGCGTTAGCCCCCGCATTAAGCACAATGTTATTTTGCCCGTGTTTATCAATATAGATATTTGCTATTCCTGTTGGCGCATCAACGCGCTGTATATGGCTTGTGTCGATGTTTTCATGGTGCAGAGTATTTATATGAGACTGCCCATATTCGTCATGACCGACAGCGCCAATCATCACCGCTTTCGCCCCGCATCTGGCAGCAGATATAGCTTGGTTAGCGCCTTTGCCGCCATTGAGTATGTTAAAGCTAAGTGCGCTAATAGTTTCGCCTGCGCGGGGGAATGCGTCAAGCTGATAGCATAAATCTGTATTCATTGACCCGAATATAATAACGCGCATAAAAACCTCTAATATCTCATGATAGTGGCCATCATAATCAACAGCGCTCAATGCGTCAAATTATCAGCGATAAAGCTTATTTGATATTTATGTGGAAACTGTGATATACTAAATACTTATTATATAAAAAATTATAGTTACGGGAATTAGATATGAACATATTATCAGGTGTGTCAACGAATACAGCGCAAACAACCCAGCTGCAGACCCAGCAAAATGTTGTAAAAGCGAATGCTGAGCAGGATGTTAAGGCCGTTAATCAGCAATTGAATGAAGGCAATCAGATTCCTAAGAATGCGACTCGCGGAACGCTGTTAGATATTGTTATCTAATTTATGCGAAAAATTGAGAATATAAAAAAACGGCGCTGATTTTAGCGCCGTTTTTTATTGTCTATGTTTTGGCGTTTTAAATACCATTTTGGATAAAGTCCGACATATTCTGTGCGAAGCTTGTTGGGTCGCTCACAGACTCGCCTTGAATGATGCGCGCTTGGTCGAGCAATAAATGCGTTGCTTTTTCAAGCTTGCCATCGGAATCATTCGCTGCAATTTCAGCCATTCTCATGATTAATGGGTGGGTGGCGTTTATTTCCAATACACGCTTTGACTCACCTTGATATTGCTGCTGTAGGCGTAGCATTTTTTCAAGGTTAAGGTCGGTTTCTTTATCGCCCGCAACCAAACAAACAGGGGAGCTTGTCAGGCGCGTTGATGTGCGCACATCACCAATTTCATCACCAAGGATAATTTTCATACGGTCGATAAGTGTAACGAAAGTCGCGTCATCCTTTTTATCTTCTGCTTTGTCATCTTCGACTTTATCTTTGGCTTTTTCGCCTGCGCCTTGTGCGATGTTATCAAGGTCGATATCGCCTTTGGTCACGGAAACAAGCGGGTGGTCTTTAAAGCCCATTGCGCTTTGAATCCAAAAATCATCAATCGTATCTTCAAGAAGCAAGACTTCGATACCGCGCGATTTAAAGCCCTCGATCTGTGGGCTGTTTTTCAAAGAATGTGCCTTTGCGCCGCTAATGTAGAAAATGGATTTTTGACCATCGCCCATACGGCTGACGTAATCCTCTAGACTGATCAGCTTGCCATCTTCATGGGTGGAGTAAAAGCGGCATATTTTGAAAATATCATCACGATGCTGAACCGCGTCATATAAACCTTCTTTAATCACTGGGCCGAATTGTAGCCAGAATGCTTCAAATGCAACTGGGTCTTTTTCAGCCAGCGTGTTGAGCTCTTTTAATACGCGGCGCGTAATCGCGGTGCGGATTTTTTGCAGCACGACATTGTGCTGCAACATTTCGCGTGAAATATTCAGCGGTAAGTCTTGGCAGTCAACAATGCCTTGCACAAAACGCAGCCAAGGGTGCAGAAGCTCTTCACATTTATCGGTGATAAAGACGCGTTTCACATAGAGCTGTAATCCCGCCTTGCGTGAAGGGTCATATAAGTCCCAAGGGCGCAGAGAAGGGATGAAGAGCAATGAAGTGAACTCCAATGTGCCTTCGGCTTTCCAGTGTAGCGTAGAAAGCGGTTCATCAACGCCGTAACCGCCACTTAAATGGCCGAAAAAGGCATTATATTGTTCTGTCGTAATTTCAGATTTTGGACGTAGCCACAGGGCTGATGCTGTGTTCACAGCTTCCCATTTTTGTCCTTCTTCAAGTTCATCTTTATAACCAACATATATAGGAATATCGATATGGTCAGAATAGGTCAGGATGATGTGTTTTAAACGTTCATCAATCAAATAATCACTGCCGTCATCTTTTACCGTCAGGACGATGGTTGTGCCGCGTGGGCCAATAAGTAAGTCTTCTTGTTCTTTGCTGGCGCTTTCAATGCTATATCCAGTCTTGCCATCCGATGTCCAAAGCCAGGTTTCTTTGTCACCCGCTTTGCGTGATATGACTTCGACTTGGTCAGATACGGTGAAGCTGGCATAAAAACCAACGCCGAACTGACCAATTAGGTTTAGGTCGCCTTTAGCGCCAGCTTCTTGCTGAGACTTAATTGCATCCATAATCTGGCTTGTGCCCGAACGCGCGATTGTGCCGAGGTTTTCGATCAAATCATCATGGTTCATGCCCACGCCATTGTCGCAAATGTAAATCTTCCGTGATGTCGCATCTTTGCGAATTTCAATGCGTAAATCGCTATCGCCTTTAATCAACTTATCATTACTTAATGCGTCATAACGCAAACGGTCACATGCATCTGCGGCGTTGGAAATAAGCTCACGCAGGAATACATCACGGTTAGAATAAAGTGCGTTTGCCACAATATCTAATAGGCGGGATACGTCAGCGCTAAAGTCTAAATTTTCAGTAGTCATGTTTTTCTTTTACCTGTCATTAATGTCAGTTAAATGTCTTATGGGTACAAAACGGCCTTGTCCCACGGTGAATCCTCATTATTTCTAGTAAACACGCAGCGTGTATGCAAGCGATATTCACCTTCTTGCCAGAATTCTA
The DNA here is from genome assembly GCA_002354205.1 of Micavibrio sp. UBA2705. Classification (GTDB taxonomy): domain Bacteria; phylum Pseudomonadota; class Alphaproteobacteria; order Micavibrionales; family Micavibrionaceae; genus UBA2705. Next base: position 109,168 of record DELD01000007.1, read on the forward strand.
TGGATAAAGGGACGATAACGTATCCGCCCCAATGTGGAGGACGCGGAATGGCGCTTTCATCCTTATATTTATGAAGTAGATCTTTTACATCTTTTTCAAAGGTTTCGCGTGATTCCATCGGCTGAGATTGCCGAGATGCCCATGCGCCGGCCTGACTTTGCGGGTGGCGGGTCGCGAAATAAGCATCTGATTTTTTATTGCTCGCGGCGCTGACTGTGCCACGTACGCGTACCTGCCTATTAAGCGATTTCCAGTAAAGACATATTGCGGCCTGCGGGTTTTCAGCAAGCTCTTTTGCTTTTGCGCTGCCTTTATTAGTGTAAAAATATAACCCTTCAGCGGCAATTTCTTTTAATAGCACTGTGCGAATATCAGGCAGCATATCAGCGCCGACCGTTGCCAGTGACATTGCGTTCGGGTCACGAGATTCGGTTTTTTCGGCTTCGTCTAACCATTGCTGAATATGGGCGATAGGGTCTGTTATGCTATTCATGTCTATATTCATAGAAAAAATGCCTTATATTTATTTATATGTTGCTTTTTTAACCTAATGCTTCATCTATATATATAGATTTTTTTTCAAATGAGGAGATCAATAATGAGAAAAATATTTTCGGCAATTACAATTTTTGCCATGTTGTCACTAACAGCATGTGAACAAGCAGGTGTCAATAAATCACAAATAGGCACAGTTGGTGGCGCTGTTCTCGGCGGCCTTGCTGGCTCTCAAGTTGGCGGTGGTTCTGGCCGTCTATGGGCTGTTGGCGCGGGTACATTGCTCGGTGCTTTCCTCGGTAAAGAAATTGGTACATCATTGGATAAAGCTGACTTAGTTTATGCTGAGCGCGCTGCAGAAACTGCACATAAAGCGCCAATTGGTGAAACCATTTCATGGAACAACCCTGAAAGCGGTAATGCGGGCGATATTACGCCAGTCAAAGACGGTTACGCTGAAGGCAGCGGTCGTTACTGCCGTGAGTATAAGCAAACCATTTACATCGATGGCAAAGCTGAAACTGCATATGGCACAGCATGCCAAGATAAAAACGGCGCGTGGCAAGTTATCTAATACGCGATCATATATTCTGAATGATAAAACGCAGCTTGGTTTCAAGCTGCGTTTTTTTTGTGTGTGTTGTTGTCTGCTTATTCGCCGCTGCGTTATTCTGATGTGTCTATTTTAATGCTTTGTTCATCTTCATTTATCACTTTGGGGCTTTTACCTAAAGGCTTGGATGCGCGTAGCGGAGGAATGCTTCCGCCCATGCCTGCGCCGCCCATACCCGGCGCGGCGGGCGCGGCAGCCTGTTGCGGTGAGGCGTGTAATTGCTGTGATGGCGCTTGCGGCGCGGGGGTGTTTGGCGCAGGCGCAGGCATAACGGGGCTCGGGTCAATTGAGAGCTTATTCGTGTATGCGGGGTCTGCCAATGTCTTCTCAAATGATTCAAGAATATTTCTATAGTCCTGATTCTCTGCGTAATGCTCTACCACACTCTCTAACGTGGTTGTGCCGCCACTTTGGCGTGCCTCAAGAATTTTATGGCTTAAGGATTCTAGCGATTCCCATTCGCTATGCGACTTAACGCCCTCATACTCAAGGCGGGCGGCTTGTTCTGGTGTGCGTCCGGCTTTGAGGGCTTTGTCAAAAGCCTTGGCCGATGCTTGCAGCGCGGATGCCGTCCAGCCAAGGGCTTTACCTTGGCTAAGACGTTCGTTTTGGAACAAGGCCTCATCCAAAAATGGGCGGTTGCTTGATGTTTTAATACCTTGGATCAAGGCTTCTTCAAAGGAGTGGTCACTCTGTTCTTCATGTAGTTCTTTAAGCTTCGCTTTGTCTCCAAAGCTGTTATAGACGGATTTTAAATCTTTTGGTGACAGCATTTCTACGCCAAGGATTTCTTGCAGTAAAATGCCATTGGCGCGGATTAACGGGTCAAGGCCGCTATTAATGCAGGCGCTAAGAATTTCTTGCTCGGTGTAATCTAGCCACGCCATTGTCGCTGCGGGTTCTGCAAATTCCCACCAGCTATTGATGCTTTCGTCGCTAACATTAAGCGAGATATCTTCGGCGAGTTTGAGCGCGATGGTAATTTTTGATTGTTGATTAATCGGCATGCGTTGCAAATCATCTAATAAAAACTGACAAGATTCCATCGCAAGCGGGAATGCATAGAATAAGGCTTTGTGCGAAGGCTCGGCTTTGACGGCTTGCAATGCGCGTAGGGTACCAAGGGTTAGCGGCGCATTAGGAATATTATCAAAAGACTGCATCAATACAGAAAATATATCAGCTTTCAAATTGCGGCGCGTTAAATCCATTTTATCCGACTTTATCGGGTACTTACTATGCTCATGCTGTCCGCCGTGTTCGGCTTTTTTTACTTCTGCATCTTTGTTAAGCGCGAGCCATAAATGGTGGTATAAATCAGCTTGAAGTTCATTAAGGTTATCATATTGGTCAATGTTTACAGTCAGCAATGAAATGCGCAGCGATTTATAATATAAGCCAAATAAACCTTGTTCAAACGCAATCGCCGTACCTAAATATGATGTTTGGTCATCTTTTAGGCGGTTGTTGCTGATAATACGGCGCATAAATTGTTCGGCTTTATGGCCAGAAAAATTCGTGGCTTCAATCGTTAGCGCGTCATTACGCTGCCCATCATGGTGTGGAATGGCATAAAATGACAGTCCATGCTGCATTTCATTGACCGTTTTTGACAGCTGCTGGCAGATTTGTTTCGCGTTTTTATAAAGAATGGCCATCGGAGGTGCCTCAGACAAGGGATTTATAACTTCACCAATTCTATCATAGAAATTCATAAACTTGTAGGTTAAGCGTATAAAATTCTATTTGTTTATTTGACCTCCGCGCTTTTATGTGTAGGATGCACAAGTTAATTTTGCAATTTTTGCGTAAAAAAGATAAGTAGCGAATAAAAGGGTAAGTATAATGTCAGGATTTATGGCTGGTAAACGTGGCTTGGTAATGGGCGTCGCAAACGACCGTTCAATTGCATGGGGTATTGCGAAAGCATTACATGAAAATGGGGCGGAGCTTGCCTTCACATACCAAGGTGATGCACTAGAAAAGCGCGTACGCCCTTTAGCTGAGAAAATTGGCGCAGAAATTATATTGCCTTGCGATGTAACTGACGATTCAAGCGTTGACGCTGTGTTTGACACACTTGGTGATAAGTGGGGCAAGATCGATTTTGTTGTCCATGGCATTGCTTTTTCTGACAAGAATGAACTTGATGGCCTTTACCTCAATACAACGCGCGATAACTTTTTAAAAACAATGGACATCTCAGTGTATTCATTCACAAAAGTCGCGCAAAAAGCTGCGCCTTTATTGTCTGAAGGAGGCTCATTACTTACACTTACATATTACGGCGCGGAGCGCGTTATGCCACATTACAATGTCATGGGCGTTGCAAAGGCTGCATTGGAAGCATCTGTACGCTACCTTGCGACAGACCTTGGCAGAGATGGCATCCGCGTGAACGCAATTTCTGCTGGCCCGATTAAAACATTGGCAGCAAGCGGCATTGGCGATTTCCGCTACATCCTTAAATGGAACGAGTTAAACTCACCCATGAAACGTAACGTTACAATCGATGAAGTCGGCAATAGCGGCCTGTATCTTCTTTCTGATCTTGGTGCGGGCGTTACTGGTGAAGTGCTGCACGTTGATTCAGGCTACCACACTGTAGGCATGGTTTCGATTGATTCTGCGGCGGAAACAGCTGAACTTTTGAGTAGTATTGCTCCGAAAAAAGTAGAAGCTGCTGAATAAGTTATAATATAGGGGGCAATATGCTCTGGTCTAAGCCATATACAGTCGATGATCTGGAAGGCTTCCGTAATGCCAATATGGGTACCCATGTTGGCATTCGTTTTGAGGAAGTTGGTGATGATTATCTGAAAGCGTCTATGCCAGTGGATCATCGAACGGTGCAGCCTTTCGGTATTTTGCATGGCGGCGCGTCTTGCGTGCTCTCAGAAACCCTTGGTTCTGTCGCTGCATGGATGTGCGTTGACCCTGACAAGCAAATGATTGTTGGCATTGAAATTAATGCCAACCACATCAGATCCGTCCGTGAAGGGCGCGTGATAGGCACATGTAAGCCATTTCAAACTGGCCGTAAACTGCATGTTTGGCAAACCGAAATCCATGAGGAATCCACTGGCAAGCTTGTCTGCGTCAGCCGCCTATCGGTTATGATTTTGGATAAGCCTGTGCAGAAGGGCGCTTAAAGATCAGCGTCCTAAAAACCTTTGTAATCTTGCATCATAATCTAATGACTTTTGAACGAAATCACCTTTACCGCGATTAGTCATGTTTAGTATCGCATTATCTTCATCAAGCCAGCCAGTGCATAAACGATCACCGCTTAAATGCGCCATGCGGCATTTATACCAGAAGTTTTTCATGTAAAATGGACGTTCAGACGTCCATGCTTTATAAAAGCTTTCCTGCAGGTCGCTGACAAAGTCGGAACGTTGCTGAATTTGTTCAACATATGCGCCTAAATAATCATTGCTGCGGGTGGAGTGGTTGAAAATAGGGAAGACTGTATCAAGCAGCATCAAATCGTCGGCTTGTGTATGTTTATTGCTACGAAAGCCCAAATTACGCTCCCCTGAATCTTGGTTTGTGCCGAGCGTGTCGACATATTCTTGTTGCAATAAATTCGCATATTGGTGACGCTTGCGATCATAAGGGATCACACCCGGCATGATTTGAATTTTAAATTGCGGTAAATGCACCGTGCCTAGCGGGGGTAATGATTTATGGTGATAAACCTGCCCATATTGCATATAGGGTGAGGCCGTTTTTCCATTACCCTTTTGCCACGGATACATACGAACGACGCAGCCAAAATGGTTCAAGAATAAATTAAAGCCTTTTTCATGGGTGCGTTGCACTTCGTTTATGTTGGGCAGCGGTAAAGCAAGTTTATTAAAAATTTCATTTAAATGATAAAGCGACGGATTGTCGCTGTGTTCGCGCTTAATAAGCGGCCTGTCAAAACCCTTGTCGAGTATCTCCACAATCATAGTCATTCCCCATTCTGTTCTTATATTTATTAGAGATGCTTAACTGTGTTTCCTCAGGCTTCCTTAAGTTTCACAGTGCATGTTCATTTTTGCCAACGGTTTATCGCGAGCCTCTAATATCTTTTTTAAGGATCATAGCGTGCTCAGCGTGTTTTGCCAGATTTTATTTTATATAGCTGAGTTTCCCCTGTACTCATACAGGTTTTCTAATTAGAATTATGGTGATTTTGCGTATAACCATGATGGAATTTTAAAAGATGAGCGGTAACTTATTTGGCACGTTGTTTCAATATATAAGCTGGGGCGAAAGCCACGGTCCTGCGATTGGCTGTGTCGTTGATGGCGTACCGCCGCGGATTGAAATTTCAGAGGCAGATATTCAGCCTTATTTAGACCGCCGCGCCCCAGGACAGTCAAAATTCACAACGCAGCGCAAAGAGCCAGACCAAGTAAAAATTATGTCAGGTGTTTTTGAAGGACAAACCACAGGCACGCCGATGAGCCTGCTCATTGAAAATAAAGATCAGCGCTCCAAAGATTATTCTGAAATCAAAGATAAATACCGCCCTGGTCATGCGGATTATACCTATGACCAGAAATATGGCATTCGTGATTATCGCGGCGGCGGTCGTTCATCTGCGCGTGAAACTGCAATGCGCGTTGCGGCAGGCGCGATTGCACGCAAAATATTAGAAACGCAAATATCTAAAGATGTATCGATCCGCGCGGGCGTTGTGCAAATTGGCGATTTAAAAGCCGATACCAAAAATTGGAAAGATGACGAGATTGATAATAATCCATTTTTCTGCCCTGACGCCGATATTGTTAATGCATTTTCACTTTATTTGGACGATAAGCGTAAATCCGGCAGCTCAGCAGGGGCGATCATTGAAATCCGTGCGCGCAATATTCCCGCAGGGCTTGGGGCGCCTGTCTATGATAAGTTAAGCGCCGATATAGCCAAGGCCATGATGTCGATTAACGCGGTTAAAGCCGTTGAAATCGGTGAGGGTTTTCACGCGGCGGAGCTTGGGGGCGAAGAAAATGCCGACCAAATTTACATTAATAAAGATACTGGCGAAGCTGAATTTTCATCAAACCATGCGGGCGGTGTATTAGGGGGGATAAGCTCAGGGCAGGATATTATCGTCCGTGTTGCGTTTAAGCCGACAAGCTCTATTTTAAAGCCGCGTGACACAATCACAAAAAACGGAACAGAAACGCAGATTATCACCAAAGGCCGCCATGACCCATGCGTTGGTCTGCGCGGCGCGCCAGTTTGCGAAGCGATGCTGGCTTGCGTTCTTGCCGACCATTGGCTGCGTCACAAGGCGCAATGCTTATAGCTGCGCTTATAAACGCGCTATAGTTTTGTTGACATAATGGCTCGCGCGTGCTACAAAATCCACCATAATCAATTACGGTGCATGCATGTCCAAAAAAGCAGAAATACTCTCAAAAATTGAGAATGATTTAACGTCCCTGAATAAGGAACAAACATTCAACAGCAAGCTTGCCAAGATGGGCAAAGATTCAGCGATCAGCAGCTGCGTAATTGGCGCTTTTTTATTCGCCACGCATATGGGGCTTTCTGCGCTGCATGACCCCGAAGAATACAATGCCGTAAAAGCGGAAATTAATGCAGGTATATTCACTGTGCCAAGTGAATATTATGCGGATTTTCAAGAAACATGCATCCGCAGCGTTTTGAGTGATGATCACGGCATGGATTTAAAAGATATGTCGCAAGGCGAGGTGCTAAGCCTGAAAGATGAATATAATCAGCATCTTGATGAGCGTTGCAGCGATGAAAAATTCAGTAAATATTCACAGTATAATTACCTGCAAACATTAGACGCACCTGACTGGGCACTTAATGGAAGTCTTGCCTTTGGCGCAGGGGCGGGGTTTTATTTCGGTATAACGGGATATGTTGCAAACCGCCGCCGCAAAACACAAAAGAATATTGATAAAAAATCACGTGATTTTGATTTATTAAGTTAATTGAGAGCAACCGCAAAGCAAAGGACGTTAAAATGTCAGTACAAAAATTACCAAAAGCAGAATTACATATGCATATTGATGGCGCGATTGAGCCTACAGTGGCTTATGACGTTGTAAAAGCGGCCTGCCCAGAGCGTTTAGGCGAATTGTTCCGTGAAGATGCGAATGGTGTTCTTGAATATAATTATGATGATTTTATCGGCTTTTTGAACTGTATTGATACCGTTGCGCCGCTGACGCTGCAAACGCCTGATGATTACGAGGCGCTGACCTATGGTTATTTGAAAAATGCCGCTGCAGAGGGCATGGTTTATTGTGAAATGATCGTCTGCCCTGGTATGTGGCATCAATCCCCTGATTATGACTTTGCGGATATGATGGCAGCTTTTGAGCGCGGCATTGATCGCGCGGAGCAAGATTTCGACGTTTACGCACGCTGTAAAGCCACGTTAGAGCGCGGTGACAGCCAAGAGGCTATTGATAAGAACTGGTGGGCTGCAAAACAGATTGTTGCCAATTCTGACCATCCGTATCTTGTTGGCCTCGACCTTGCAAACTTTGAACAGCTTGGCGATATTCCAGGGCATCAGGGTTTGTTCGATTATATTGAGCAAAATCAAAAGAAGCCGTTATTAATTACAATGCACGCCGGTGAAAATGCTGGCCCACAAAATATTAAAGATGCGATGGCCGCGGGCGCAAAACGCGCAGGGCACATTACATGTATTATGGATGATGCGGAGCTTGTTAAAAAAGTTGTCGCAGCAAAATTCCACGGTGAGATTTGCTTATCAAGCAATGCGTTTTCAAAAGCCGTTCCAACATTAGAAGACCACCGCATCACGGAAATCTACAATGCGGGCGTACGCATTTCATTAAATACGGATGACCCAACATTCTTTAACACAACCATCGGTAAAGAATACCAAATTGCCAAAGATACTTTCGGCCTAACGGATTTACAGCTTGTTGATATCACCTTGATGGCAATTGAAGATTCATTCGCGGAAGATAGCCTCAAAGCAAAATGTGTAGAGCGTGCCTATGCATTAATTGAAGATGCCTATAATTACACACGCCAAGAGATTGTCCAAAATCGTGGCTCTGCGGACGTTAAAGCGCAACCTGTTTTAAAATAATTTAGGCAGAAAACAGCAGATAAAGAAAAACCGCCAAAGCTGAGACGCGTTGGCGGTTTTTTATATGGTTTTACATGACGTATTTTAAACGTAATTAACCGTCAAAATCTCGTAATCTTTTGCGCCTTTCGGTGTTTTTACAGATATGCTGTCGCCTTCGCCTTTGCCAATCATCGCGCGGCAAATAGGCGCCGTGATGGAAAGCTTACCCTTATCCGCATCGGCTTCATGTTCACCGACAATTTGATACTGCGTTTCTTCTTCAGTCTCTTCATCAATAACGGTGACTGTTGCGCCAAACTTAACTGTATCGTGCCCAACCATGCTCAGCGGATCAATAATTTGTGCGCGTGACATCACGGCTTCAAGTTCCATGATGCGGCCTTCAATAAAGCTCTGTTGTTCACGCGCTGCGTGGTATTCTGCGTTCTCGGACAAATCGCCGTGTTCACGCGCCGTTGCAATCGCTTCGATAACAGCGGGGCGGCGGACTGATTTAAGGTTTTTTAGCTCTGCTTCTAAAACCGCATGTCCTTGTTTCGTTACTGGAATTTTTTCCATTATTTTTAGTTCCTTTGTTTAAGGGTTCTTTATTTATATCTAAACCGTGAAAACTTTTGTGTATTTTAAAACCAGAAAGGCCAGATTAAATATATTTCATATCAGGTCAATAGAAATCTGGGGCTTTGGGTCAGTCTCTATACTTTATATGTATTTAATGAGGCCTGACCCTTAGGGCGCTTTGACGAAGTTTTTCCATTCAGGAATGACGAGGCCATCTTTGACCAGTTCATTTGTTAAATGCTGTATCTTGATCATACTTACAGCCATATTGAACACTTCTTGCAAGCAGCTCTTCCCGTCATAAGGGCGGCCATGCTCTTTTAAATGGGTCATGTTTTTCAGATAATCTGTTTTCCATACGCCTTGAATTGTATCATTGAAAATCATATTGGCATCTTCAACAAGGGCGTAATATTCTTGCGCCTGTTTATGTGTGATGTACACATAGTCATGTGGATCGCGCCCACAATCAAATTCACGTTTTTTGGCGTTATATATATGGGTTTTATGGGCCCTGATGCGGTCTTGGAATTCGTATATTAAACCGAGGAACACGGTTTCATCGGGCATGTTTTCAAAATGCTTTCGGCCGTTATACATCGCATATTGATGTGTACCGCACATGATCGTTTCTTCAGCCTTGATACTTACATCACGGGCTAAACGATAAAATTCGAGATAGGAATCATATAATTCACGCGGCAAGATGACGAATCTCACGCGTAGATCCTTCCCATTAAAATCTGATGAGAGTTTATTGTGCTCTCCCATATACCTGCTCTTATTTTTATTATTATTGTTTTTTATTTGTTATGTACATTAAGTAGCATAGTTAACTATGCCCTGCAACCGGTAAAGGGGATAGGGGGCTTTACCCCCTAACCATTGAGGATAGGGTTACGTGCTGCCAATACTTCATCAAGGCGCTTGCGTGGCGTGTTGACGGGGTAGCTGTGGAATATCTCACCTTCGCCGTCTTTGGCCTTTTGGGCGATCATTTTCATCACGGCGATAAAACGATCCATACTTTCTTTGGTTTCGGTTTCTGTGGGCTCAATCAGCATCGCGCCGCTAACAACCAGCGGGAAATACACGGTCATTGGGTGCATACCAAATTCAATCAACGTCTTGGCAACGTCTAACGTTGTTACGCCGTGTTCTTTTAACCATTTCTCAGAGAGCAAAGCTTCATGCATACATGGCCCTTCAAACGGCACGTGATAATCATCCTGAAGCTGACTTAAAATATAATTCGCAGCAAGTACCGCATCACCAGAAACTTGGCGCAGGCCGTCATTGCCATGGGATAACATATAACACAGCGCGCGCACATGCATGCCGAACTGTCCATTAAAACCGCGCAAACGTCCCATAGATGTCGGCAGGGCGTCTTTATCAATTAATGTGAATGTGCCTTCATCGTCTTTGCCAATCAGTGGCACAGGCAAATAAGGCGCAAGTTCATCTGTGCAGCAAATAGGGCCAGAGCCGGGACCGCCGCCGCCATGCGGCGTGGAGAATGTTTTGTGCAGATTAATATGCATGACGTCAACGCCGAAATCAGCCGGCTTCACGCGCCCGACCAATGCGTTGAAATTCGCGCCATCACAGTAAAAATAACCGCCTGCATCATGCAGCAATTTTGAAATTTCAATAATGTCGTTTTCAAACAAGCCGCATGTATTTGGGTTTGTCACCATCATGCCAGCAATGTTTTTGCCATCACCAAGTGCTTCTTTAAACGCAGCAACGCTCAGGCGGCCTGTTTCTTTGGTTGAAATAGTTTTGACTTTAAAACCGCACATGGCGGCTGTTGCAGGGTTCGTACCATGTGCGGAATCTGGAATGAGAATCGTGTCTTTATGCGTCTGTCCATCATCCAAAAGTTTTGCACGTATTGTCATGATGCCAGCATATTCGCCATGCGCTCCTGCGGCGGGTGAAAGCGCAACGCCATTAAGCCCTGTAAGCTGCGCGAGCCAGTTTTGTAGTTCATACATTAATGCGAGCGCGCCTTGCACTGTCTGTGGCGGCTGCGATGGGTGAATATGCGCAAAGCCAGCAAGCCGCGCCATTTTCTCATTGATGCGCGGGTTATGTTTCATTGTGCATGAACCAAGCGGAAAAAAACCGTGGTCGATAGAGTAATTACGGGTCGACATACGCACGAAGTGGCGCATAATTTGTGGCTCGCTTAAATTCGGCAGGCCCGGTTCATCGCGTGGTGGTAGGGCCGTGTGGGTGGTGGCGCCCCTTAAGGG
>DELD01000075.1 GCA_002354205.1 Micavibrio sp. UBA2705
GGGGGAATCATGAGTAACACTTCAGGGAAACGCGCTTTGGACTATGTTCCTGTATTTGATATGGCGCTATTATTAAATTCCAATGATGCAGATTTTGCCAAGTTCGCCAAAGATGAATTTGGTCCACAGACTAGCGCGAATGGATTTTGTCGTTGGGCGCTTACGCCAGATATCAAAGCGCTAGAAGATGCGCATTTTGCGAAAGCGCAATTATTTCATGCCCTGCCTGAAGATATCAAAAAAGGCTTTGTCTCTGATGTTGAACAAATGGGATATAAAGGCCTAAAGACTGCTGCGAAGCGCCGCAAGAAAGGCGCGATCCCCGATGAAAAAACCTATTTTATGTTAGAGCAAGGCATAGGGCGCGCTTTTAACCAAGCTTCGCAAAATGTTTTGGTGAATAAGAACACAGGTAAACATATTGATGAATATGTCGCTGGATACGCGGAATCTATTCTTGATTTAATGGTTGCGCGCCAGAAAATCGCTGAGCGCGTTTTAGATGCGGTCGCGTTGTATCTTGATGTGCCCCAACAGGCGATTTCTAAATATGTTGATGGCGGTCATCATGCACAGCGTGATTTATATTACCCGCCATGCCAGAATCCAACCCCTGGCGCGATGCGTATTGATACTCACCAAGATCGTGGTTTGTTAACGTTGCTTCGTGCTGAAAACGGCCTTGAAGTGCAAGATGACCATGGCGTTTGGCACGCATTAGAAACGCAGCAAGGTGAGTGGATCAGTAATGGCGGCTTACAGCTTGAAATATTTTCCAACGGCTTTTATCGCGCCGCGCCGCACCGCGTAAAAATGCCTGATGACTTGGCGGAGCGTCAAAAGCCGCGTTATGCTAACCCATGGTTTGGTGGTTCGCGCCTTGATACGGTTATTGCGCCGCTGCCTGAACTGGTCGCGCAAACAGGGCAGAATAACTTCCCTTATGCAATACGCGCCAAAGCGTTGGCTGAAATGGGTACGCGCGGTTATTCAGAAGAAAACGAGAAGCTGAAAAAGAAAATTTTAGGCCCTGCGCCTTAAATCTAGCCTCATCAAAGCCCAGCCGTAAATAATCCGCCTGTATGTAGGGCGATTGCCTTTTCTGTGTTCTGATGTTCTTTAAGCCATGCTTCTAAGCCAAACATCATTTTACCTGTATAAACATAGTCGAGGGGAATATCGTGACGTGCTTTAAAGCCTTTTATGTAGGTTTTAAGCTCTGGTGGCGCTTTGGCGTAGCCGCCGAAATGGTGAGCTGTAACGATTCGCCATTTGCAGCGCGGCATTATGCCTTGTGCTTCTAAAAGGGTTTTAATGCTTGGTGTGAGCTGGTCTTCACCTTTTAATACTGAAAAACCGAGAAGTGTTATATCAGGCTTGTCAGCATAGGCGGCAATCAACCCCGCCAGTGTGCCGCCGCTGCCACAGGCGGTGGCAATGACATCAATATCATCAGGAAGCTCCGCGCGTATTTCGGCGATGCCTTTCATGGCGTGGGCGTTTGTGCCGCCCTCTGGGATGATATAAGCGCTGGGATGCAAGGCTTGCAGCGCGGCTAAATACGCAGCGTCATTTCTGTCTTTATAATCCTCGCGTGAAAGGAACTGGAGCGTCATGCCCATGTCCTGTGCTTTTATCAGATTGGGGCTTAGCCCTTTTTCAGCGTGGCCGCGTATAACGCCGATTGTCCCCATGTTATGAATTTGCCCTGTGCGCGCTGTGGCGAGGATATGATTGGAGTATGCACCGCCAAAGGTCAGCAATGTGTCTTTGCCCGCAGCTTTTGCGGCCTGAATGTTGTATTTTAGCTTGCGAAATTTATTGCCGCCAATAATGGGGTCAATAAGATCATCGCGCTTGATCCATAAATTGCCATATATATGTTGTAAGGCGCTGCGTCCTATGTCTATATCCATAGTTAAGTCATAGCTTATTATTTACTGATGACAAGTTTTTATGCGCCCTACGAAGAAAAGTTTTCAATAAAACGCAGAAAAACACTTGACGGGCTTTGTTTTATGGCCTAGTAATAGCGCCGTCCTGTCCAAGACTGCAGGTGGTTACCACGGAAGAGTAATCATAAGCCCTGCATAGATAGGTAAACGGTATTAAGTTATTGGTTTACCAACGAGACGCAAAAATTAGCGTTTTGTTTCGGAAATTATTTGGATGGGTATTGGCTATGATGGTCGGTATCCTTTTTTTGTTTTTTAACGCGGAGAAGATTTTATGGATCGCGCACAGAAAGCTCAAGAGCTTGAATTTTTAAAAGACGTATTCACTGGCGAAGGTGAAGGCGCGAATGAAGGCATTATGTTAGCGCATTATGCTGGTTTAACAGTTGCACAAATGACAACACTACGCCGCAGCGGTCGCGCGGAAGGTGTTACCATTAAAGTAACAAAGAATTCACTTGCGAGACGCGCTATTGCTGGTTCGCAATTTGAAGGTATTTCTGAACTATTTTCTGGCCCAGTATGCATGGCGTTTTCGAACGACCCTGTTGCGGCTGCGAAAGTAATTCAGGGTTTTGCTAAGGATAACGACAAGATGGTTATTCTTGGTGGTGCACTTGGTGTAAACGTTCTGGATGCTAAGGGTGTTGAAGCTCTTTCTAAAATGCCATCTATGGACGAATTGCGCGGCACGATCGTGGGTCTCTTGCAGGCTCCGGCAACAAAAGTTGCTGGCGTACTACAAGCTCCTGCTGGTCAGCTTGCACGTGTCGTTGGTGCGAAAGCTGCCAAAGGCGAATAAGAGAATCTAGTTATTGGCGCGTTATTTTGTTGAATAATGCGGCGGTGACTAAAACGTTTTACTAAAGATAAATTGGTCAAAAAGGAGAAATTATTATGGCTGCTGATCTAAACAAAATCGTTGATACACTATCTGAACTTTCTGTAATGGAAGCTGCTGAGCTTGCTACACTTCTTGAAGAGAAGTGGGGCGTTAGCGCTGCTGCACCTGTTGCTGTTGCTGCTGCTGGTGCTGCTGCACCTGCTGCTGAAGAGCAAACAGAATTTGACGTTATCCTTGTTGCTGCTGGCGACAAGAAAATTAACGTGATTAAAGAAGTTCGCGGCATCACAGGTCTTGGCTTGAAAGAAGCTAAAGATCTTGTTGAAGCTGGCGGCAAAGCTGTTAAAGAAGGCGCTGATAAAGCTGAAGCTGAAGAAATCAAGAAAAAGCTTGAAGAAGCTGGCGCTACTGTTGAACTTAAGTAATTCACTTAAGTTTAGCTTTGCTAAAAATATAAAGGAAGCCTCGCAGATTTGCGGGGCTTTTTTTATGGCTTTGCAATGGTGCTATTTATTGACATAACAAAAAACCTATGCCATTGTGCAAAGAAAAATAGTCGAGGGAGGCTATCTTGCGCAAAGAAAAAGCGAAGAAAAATCGCGCGCAACAGGGAAAAATTCGTAAGTATTCATTGGCGAGTATTTTTGTTCTCGCAGCCACTGGCCTTACATATGAAGCTGTTGATGTGTTTAATGACTATCAGGCGGAGCAATATCAAAAGCTCTATGACACCCATCGTGATGCTTATCTGGGGCTTATCGCGCAAGGCACAGAGCTTAATGCCGCGCTTTACCAAAACACATTAAATTATTCAGGTCTGTCCGCGCAGGACATTGACTCAATTCAAAATGAAGCGCTGCTGAGTGCTGCTGCGCGTGGTGACCATCGCGGGGTCGCGCTCGCGCTAGAAAATGGCGCTACGCCCAATGCGGTGAATGCCTATGGTTATGATGCGCCAACTCTTATCCTGTCTAAAAACGGTATCGAGAGTTACTCTTTTGTCAGTGATATGGCGCTACGTTATGGCGTTGATCTGAAGGCGTTTTACCAAAATGATTATTTGCAATATGCGTTGCTCTATACGGCTAATTTTAAAAAACATGAAGATGCCCTGGAGCAACTGTTTTTGGATTTAAAGGCGCATGGTGTTGATCTTGCGGCGATTGGCAATGTTTCGGGCGGGGAACTACCGCCTAGCGTTGCGGATATGGTTAATGATGGCGGTTCATCACGCTTGCTGCGTTTTATGATCGACAATGCTGTGTTTGATGCTGCCCCAGATGCGCTGTCTTGGTCGTATGGTTTATATAAGGATTATTTGGACGTCGAAGCGGCGCCACAGGTGCGGGTGCCAACAAGCTGGTATAACCGACAGGATTTTAGGGGCTATAGTGCATTGCCAGATTATGAATCTGTAATCACAGATAATAATGTGGACCCCACCTTGTTTGTAATTGAGCGGCTAGACGAAGATGTTGAGCGCGATAAAGATGCAACGCATCTAACGCATATCTATAATACAAGCTATGTAGCGCATGGCGTGATGAAAAAGCTTGACCCAGATTATGGGCGTGAAGACCCTAACTTGATTGCTGCGCGCATGAAAATTGGCGGTGATGGCGCGGGGGATATTTTGCCCTTGCTTAAATATGCGGCGCGTGAGTATGCGGTCATCAGCGAAAGCGTGGCCAGAGTGCCGACAAGTCTTGATTATGCTTCTTATTATCAAAGTGGCTATAATGTGTCTGTGCGTAATGTGCGTAATCTGGATGCGCAAGCTAATTTTGTGCATTATAACGCGGCGGGTAATCAGCGTAACCATGCATGTATCACAGTTGATGGGCATGATTTTTGTGTGCAGGATAATGCGCGCGAGCGCCATAGTGAAAATATTGTGCGTGTAGGCGCGGTTAAAAAGAAAGGCGGGCGTTATGCGGTTGAAGATTATAGCGAGGAGCGCCCTGCATTTTGCGCGGAGCTGACTAAGCGTAGCGGCGGGCTTTACTCAGGGACCTCTTATGCTGCGCCTGCCGCGGCGGCTGTTGAACGGCGCTTGGCAGATGTTTTTGCTCGTAGCGCGGCGCTGCCGCATGGCGTTGTTCATGATGATATCTTAATGGCGCTGATGCTCACTGCTGAAAATGGTCAGCTTAAGGACGAACGTACGGGTGAGGTTACCCCTGTTTATAGTAATGGAGCGGGCTTGCCATACACAAATCGCTGCGGCGCAGGCGTTATAAATGCGCAATCTGCGGCGCATTTATTGGCTGATATGGTGGCGTGGGCTGCGCGCGACGCTGCGGTCACGCCAACGCAGGTAAAAATGCACACGCTGGCCCTTGGTGAAGATAATCTGACGACAGAGCGTGTGGGGCAATATGTTTATACTCTGCGTGCACCAGAGGGCGGCATTATCACAACGCTGCGTGCGGGGCTGTTTTTTGAGCGTTATAATAAGGGGGCGGCATCGCTGCAAATAGGTAGTGCACCGCCATTTACTTTGGATCTCTCGGCGGGTGGGTTGAGTACAGATTTTCGCTTTGCTGGCGTGTCGGTTGCGGCTGATGATGTCATTACTTTACGCACAACAAAGCCGCTGTTTTTGCCGCAGGGGAAGTATGCCTCTGTGCGGCCTTTTATTGATTTAAAGATGGTGCAGCCTTCGAGCCCGATAGCGCGCGCCGTTTCGCTTTATTCTCTCAATCAGGAGTAAAGAAGCGGTTATACACAGAAAAAACTGGCGTTTTTAAGCTGAAAATCAGAATATCTGTGGATAACCTAAACAACCCAAGAAAAGTCAATCATTTTTACGAATCTTCCTTGACAATTTGGCACGTATGTTGCATACATGGCGCACATTTATGAGTCCTAAAAAAAGGCGGCGAATGTTGAAGTACCCAAATAATGGGAAATAAAAGCAGTTTAGATCATGCATTAACCATCCTCTGATTAAGGGGAATAAGGTGTTGATGCATGTTTTTGTGTTGTCGTGACTATTGCGCTAAATAGTCATAACAAAATCGAAAATAAGGTGATAAATATTATGGCGAAAACAGCGAAAAAATCCGAAATCACGAACAGTGTTAGCTTTGCTGAGAAAAAGCGTGTGCGTCGTTTCTTTGGCGAGATCAAAGAAATTGTCGAAATGCCGAACCTGATTGATGTTCAGCGTGATTCATACGAATTATTCCTCCAAAGCGACCTTCATTCTGATGACCGCAAGATGCAAGGCCTTCATGAAGTGCTTTCAAGCGTCTTTCCTATCAAAGATTTCTCAAACCGTGCAGAAATCGATTTCGTGAAATATGAGCTCGAAGCCCCTAAATACGATACAGAAGAATGTAACCAACGCGATATGACGTATTCTGCGCCATTGCGCGTAACATTGCGTCTGTCTGTTTTTGATGTCGACGAAGAAACTGGCTTACGTTCTATCCGTGATATTAAAGAACAAGATGTCTATATGGTTGATATGCCATTAATGACAGATAACGGCACGTTCATCGTTAACGGCACGCACCGCGTAATCGTTTCGCAAATGCACCGTTCACCAGGTGTTTTCTTTGACCATGATGGCGGTAAAACACACGCTTCTGGTAAATACTTGTTTTCAGCGCGTGTAATTCCTTACCGTGGTTCATGGCTTGACTTTGAATTTGATGCGAAAGATATCGTCAATGTACGTATCGACCGTCGCCGTAAGTTGCCAGTCACAACATTCCTTCGCGCATTAGATGGTGAAGCGACAGCGAAATATCGCGCTGAATGTATTGCGAATGACGAAGCCGTTGACCCATTAATGGTTCAAGGTATGTCAAATGAAGAGATTCTCGCGACGTTCTACGATCATAACGTATACAAATCAGTCAAGGGCGGCTGGTCTATTCCGTTTGATGCGGAGCGTATGCGCGGCGTGAAAGTGCCGTTTGATCTTATTAATGCGAAAACTGGCGATGTTGTTGTCGAGGCGGGTACAAAAATTACCCCGCGTAAAGCAAACAAACTTGTTGAAGAGGGCCTTAAAGATTACCTCGTTGAAGACACCGCGCTTCTCGGTACATATCTTGCGAAAGATATGATTGATCCAAGCACTGGCGCTGTTGTATTTGAAGCAGGTCACGAATTAAGTGAAGACGACATTGCACGTTTCCACGATGAAGGCGTAAAAGAGCTGCCAATCCTTGCGATTGACCACATTAATGTTGGCGCTTACATGCGTAACACATTAATGGCTGATAAATGTGATACGCGCGAAGAAGCGTTGATCGATATTTACCGCGTTATGCGCCCAGGTGAGCCGCCAACAGTAGAATCTGCTGAGGCATTATTCGACTCTCTCTTCTTTGATCCTGAGCGTTATGATCTATCGGCTGTTGGTCGCGTGAAAATGAATGCACGTTTAGACATTGACCAAGAAGACGAATTCCGCGTTCTTGATAAGACAGACATTCTTAAAATCGTTAAATACCTT
>DELD01000053.1 GCA_002354205.1 Micavibrio sp. UBA2705
AACACCACAAGAGGTTTACTTTGAGGAGCTGAAGAAATATCATGCTACACAGTAGGTGTTGCACTTAGACCTTGAGACCACCTGGCCTGCATTAAGTATTCAACGCCGTCTAATTCTTGCCAATATAAAGTGGCAGCAAACTTAATGCCTTCATTCTGTGCAATATTGCGCAGTTTCATATACGCATTGCGCTGAATGTCTGCGATATTTCGCTCATCGACGGTTATTTGCGAATAGTCCATAAATTAATACTCTAAGCTATCTGTCCTATACTCTAGGATATAGACAATATATTGCTTGTTTCTTAATTTTATCTAAAATTTTATCTTTATAGAAAGGCCGTCATGGGCAGGCACAGTGTTATCAGGGAACATTGCGTTCAGTTCATCGTAATCCATATACATGGAAAGCACTGTTAATATTGTGTTTTTTGGCTTCAGCTTTGCCTGCAACTCTCTTACGTAATTGAGGTTTGCGTGCACTCTACTTTCAGGAAAATTAAAGCCTGAGCTATCAACGACCAAAGTATTGATGCCTTTTAATACAGCCAAAGACTCATCTGGTATAAATGACATATCGGCGCAATATGCAAGGTCGCCAATACGGTAACCTGTAGACATGATATGCCCGTGCTGCATTTCAAAGGGAATAACGTTTAGCCCACTTACGACTTCAAAGCTTTTACGCATATCTGCGGCTTTAAGCATGTGCGGATTGACCACGGCAGAGTAAAATTCACTGCGCGATTCAAACATGTGCTGATGACGTGATTTTATCGAAAGTAAAGTTTCGTCTGAACCGAAGATGTTTATATTTTCTTGATGGCGGTTTTTATATACGCGTAGTTCATCTATGCCATTTGTATGGTCGCCATGGTCATGTGTATAAAGAACGGCAGCAATATCATCGAGTTTTTCTTGGTTCGCCTGCATCCTGAAATCAGGGCCTGTATCGATTATAATGTTATGGCCGTTATATTTAACCAAAGCGGATGTTCTCAGGCGTGTATTTTTAGGATTTTTAGGGTCGCATTTTCCCCATAAATTACCAATGGCAGGCACGCCTGTTGAGCCCGCTGCGCCAAGGATGATAAATTCAGCGTTTTTAATTTCACCGTTCGCCGTCAAATTAAAATACTCCTTAAATGCATTAAGCCACGCTTTTGGCTTTTGAAAACAGCTCATAAAAATTATCACTTGTTTGTTTCGCAAAATCAGCAACGGGCATTTGTTTTAATTGTGCGACAAGTTCACCAGTGCGCACAACATTGGCAGGCTGGTTAACTTTACCGCGCAATGGCACTGGGGCAAGATACGGGGAATCTGTTTCCACCAAAATCTTATCAATCGGCATGGCGCGGGCAACGTCGCGTAGTTCCCCTGCTTTTTCAAATGTGACGATGCCACTAAATGAGATATAGAAATCAAGGTCTAGCCCTGCCTGCGCAAGGTCAAGGCCGCCACTAAAGCAATGAAGCACACCTTTGAGGCGCTTGTCGCCTTGCCCCTCTTCTTTTAATAATCTAATGATGTCTTCATCAGAATCGCGAGTATGGATAATCAAGGGTAATTCGGTTTCAATTGCCGCGCGGATATGTTTGCGGAAATTTTCGTGCTGTTCTTCTTTTGGGGAGTGCTTATAAAAATAATCAAGCCCCGTTTCACCAATGCCAACTATGCGCGGATGTTTGGTAAAGTTTACAATATCCTCTGTTGTGTACTCCATTTCGGCCTCATGCGCCGCGTCATGTGGGTGCGTACCAACGGTTGCCCAAATATCGTATTTTTCTGCAATCTGTTTCAACGCTTCATATTCGCGGTGAATTTCACAGCAAATCGTGAGCATTTTATCGACCTTCGCTTCACGCGCAGTGGCGATGATTTCGTCAAGCTCCCCCAGCTTGCTGAGGTTTTTATGATTAAGATGACAGTGCGAGTCGATCCACATTATGCTGCTTGCCCCTCTTCTTCTTTACGTTCAATTCGTGGAAACACGCCTTGCGGCTTGTCTATTTCAACGCCGCCGGTAATGGCATTGCTTGCATCAAGGGCTGTGAAGTCACGCTTATCGGCGGCGACCTTCAACTGGTCAAGCAATTTCGTAGAAGCGTCAGGAACAAAAGGCTGAATGATCAGCGCAAGGCAACGTATAGATTCCGCCAGAGTATAAAGCACACTATGCATACGCTCAGGGTCTTCTTTTTTCAATTTCCATGGCGCTTGTTCGTCAATATAGCCATTAGCCGCATCAACCGCCATTTTGAAATAACGTAAAGCTTCGTGGAACTTCTGCACATCTAACTCACGGCGGACATGGCCGATTAGTTCTTCGCGCGTTGTTTTAAGGAGGGCTAAATCATCAGCATTTAGTGTGCCTTGCTCAGGGAATTTACCGTCACAATTTTTGTGGATCATTGATAATGTACGCTGTGCCAAGTTACCAAGGCCGTTAGCAAGCTCAGCGTTAATACGCGTTACGGCCTGTTCATCAGAAAAGTCACCATCGTTACCAAAAGGCACTTCGCGCAACATAAAGTAACGTGACGCATCAACGCCGTATTTTTCAATTAGATCATAAGGAGATATAACGTTACCGACGGATTTTGACATTTTTTCGCCTTCAATCGTCCACCAACCATGCGCAAAGACGCGCTTAGGTGGGGTGATGTCGGCAGCAAGTAAGAATGCAGGCCAGTAAACGGCGTGGAAGCGGATAATGTCTTTACCAACCATATGCACATCAGCAGGCCAGAATTTTTCAAAGCTTTCAGCGTCCGTGTCAGGATAACCAATTGCAGTTAAGTAATTGGTTAATGCATCAATCCAGACATACATGACATGTTTTTCATCACCAGGGACTTTTACGCCCCAGTCAAAGGCCGTACGGCTGATGGATAGATCGCGCAGGCCACCTTTAACAAAGCTTAGCACTTCGTTTCTACGGCTTTGTGGCATGATGAAGTCAGGGTGATCTTCATAAAATTTAAGTAGCGGTTCAGCCCACTCAGAAAGTTTAAAGAAATAACTTTCTTCTTCCATCCATTCGCATTCAGCGCCTGATGGGGCAACATATTGTCCCGCATCATTTTTGGTAAGCTCGTCTTCGTTATAATAGGCTTCATCGCGCACGGCATACCAGCCTGAATAGCTGTCCTTATAGATGTGGCCTTTTTCTACCAATGTTGTCCATAGCGCCTGCGCCGCTTTTTTGTGACGATCTTCAGTTGTACGGATAAAATCATCGTTTGAAATATTCATGACTTCAGCAAGGTCACGGAAGTTCTTAGCATAGAAGTCAGTGTGTTCCTGCGGCGTAACGCCTTTTTTTTCTGCGGCTTGTTTGACTTTCTGGCCGTGCTCATCTGTTCCGGTGAGGAACATAACATCAAAACCGTCTAAACGTTTAAAACGCGCCAGAACATCACAGGCAACTGTTGTGTATGTATGCCCTAAATGTGGTTTATCATTCACATAGTAAATGGGGGTTGTGATGTAATATGAACCTTTATTATCTGCCATTTTGTTCAGCTTTCTTTTTCTGTCAGTCTTGTCTGTCTGTTTATTTTTCTGTGGGGAGCAAGAAAAATGCCCCTAAGTAATAATGCATATTATCCAAATTGCCAATCTCGACATCTTGGAAATGTTTTTTCAAGTCATCCTGCAATGTGATGAGCTGTTTCAAATCATAATGCGCGGTCATTGCTTTGAGCCAATCTTCGTTGATAAAGCTACGGTTAACCTTGGTCTTTATGCATTCTGAGAATAACCACAGCATATATTCTTTAAAGGTTGAGCGTGTGATATCATCTTTGGCGAATGATAGGCGTTCTGCCAATATATGCAGCTCAGGCCAGTTGAGCTTTGGCCATTGTGATAAGGCGGATTGTAAGTCGGTTAGGACATCAAAGGCGGTTTCATTGGTAAAACGCGCCGCGCGCCCAATAGAGCCCGCAGAAAGAGAAAGCACTAAATCTAATTCTTCAGGGGTAATGTCGGGTTTTAAGCCCTGTATCACTTCGCTGATTTTTTCATCAGCTAGCGGTTCAAAGTTAAAGGTTTGGCAGCGCGAACGAATAGTTGGCAGCATCGATCCTAAACGGTGACAGACAAGAATAAGCACCGCATTTTTTGGCGGTTCTTCAAGCAGCTTTAATAGCGCGTTTTGCGCATTACGGTTCATTAAATCAGCATCATCAATAAGCGCAATGCGCCAACCGCCATCACGAGATGATTTAAACCTAAAAAAGTCTGATATTTTGCGGATTTGTGCGACTTCAATAACGTCGCGCTTTTGTGCGGAGTTTGCCTTTAAAGCAGGCTCAACCAAATTGAAATCTAAATGCGCGGCAGATTCAATTTGCGCACAAACTGGGTCATCACGGCTTACGCGCATTGATGTGGGGGCAAGAGCCTCATCCTCATCGCCGCCAAATAGGCCGCCGCCCATTGATGAGTCGCTTTTTTCGCTCTCTTTCATCAAAAAACGAGCGAATTTATAAGCGAATGTGGTCTTGCCTATGCCTTTTATGCCAGAAAAAATCATGCCATGCGGTAGACGGCCTGCATTGAACAAGGATAATAAATGCTGTTCAAGCTTATCATCACCCCAATATTCATGTGATGATGCTGGCGGTGCGAGGGTGAGTTTTTCTATTAATGCTGTATCAGCACCGTTCGCGCCCTCATTTTCGTCATTATCAGCGTCGAACTCTTCAAACATCTGCGCCTGCCTTTAGCGCATTTAATGCTGCGTTTTGGATTGCGGCGCTAATATCATCTCGCGATTGTAGTGCGTCAATGACACAGAAGCGCGCAGAATTATCTTTTGCGATTGTAAGAAAGCCTTGGCGTAGCTTTTCGTGGAAGCTGCTATCTAAGCGCTCAAAGCGGTCTTCAATTTCAGCTTCACTAAGAACTTTTGTATCATCATTAACCCGCTTAGAACGTTTAAGGCCAACATCAACAGGAACATCAAGCAAGAAGGTGATGTCAGGTTTAAAGCTATCAATGACCAAAGCGTCAATTTTCTTAAATACATCATGGCCAATGCCGTGACCGTAGCATTGATAAGCTTGCGTAGAATCTGAAAAACGGTCACAGATAACAATTTTTCCTTCAGCTAATGCAGGTTTAATCAATGTCTCAACATGATGGCGGCGTGCAGCGTAGAAAAGCAATAATTCGCTCATACCATCCCAATTGCCACCTTCGCGCTTAACAAGTAAGTCTCTTACCTTTTCCGCTTCTGGTGTGCCGCCGGGTTCACGGGTAAGCAGCACATGGTGACCTGCATCTTCAAGCCTTGTTTTTAAGGTTTGAATTTGTGTGGTTTTGCCTGCGCCCTCGCCGCCTTCAAAGCTTATGAATAAGCCTTTGCTCATGCAGTCTCTCCTGCAATCATCATTTTAAGATGAGCTAGTGCGCGCGCGAAAAAGCCCACTTGTTCAACGCTAGACGCGGTATAGAGTTTATATTCACGGATTCCCACTTCTGGAATATCGACTTCTAAAGTGCCGACTTCTGCACCTGCTTTGATCGGCGCAATTAAAGGCGCGGAATATCTTGCGTTCATTTTAATTCGGCTTTTTGCCAATTTAGGCACGGTTAGGACAATATCATCATGGATGGTGAGGTTTACATTATCGCTTTTACCAAAAACTACATCGGCCTGTGTAATTGTTTCGCCTGATGCTGTCAGGGTGAAGTTTTCAAAACCATTTAGCCCCCACTGCAAAAGCCGGGCGGATTCATTTGCGCGGTCTTTAATGCTTTCTAGGCCGTTAACAACCAAAATAACGCGGCGACCTTCATCTGATTTTGCTGTGCCGATAAGGCCATAACCGCCAATTTCAGTATGCCCAGTTTTCATTCCATCAGCGCCGATATCACGGTACAGCAACGGGTTTCTGTTTTTCTGAGTGATGTTATTATAGCTATATTCTTTGCGTGAAAAGAAATGCATATATTCAGGGTAGTTCTTGATGATCGTCATGGCGAGGGTTGCGAGGTCCTCTGCTGTTGAGTAATGCCCCTCAACAGGCCAGCCGCTGGCGTTCTTGAATTGGCTGTTTTTCATGCCTAAGCTTTGCGCTTTAAGCGTTATCGCTTCAGCGAAGGCTTTCTCTGACCCCGCCATGCCTTCGGCAACGACGATTGTCGCATCGTTGCCAGACTGTACCAAAATGCCATTGAGAAGATCTTCAATCGCAACCTGATCGCCAACTTTGACGAACATTTTTGACCCGCCCTTGCGCCATGCTTTTTCAGAAACTTTAAATTTATCTTCCTGCGTGAGGCGGCCTTGCTTCAAAGCTTCGAACACCATGTAGGCGGTCATAACCTTACTCATCGATGATGTCGGCATCTTTACATCTTGATTCTTTTGGTAAAGAACCATGCCTGTATCATAATCAATCATAATCGCTTGTTTTGCCGATGTGTGATTAATTGTCGAAGCGCTAACAAAACTTGACCACAAAACAATAAGCGTCAACATAATGAGAAAGATGGTTTTTTGTAGGAAAGAATGGGAATCCATTTTAGCGGCCTCTTCTGCAGTGATTAGTCAAAATTTGATGACCAACCTAGAGGTTTTAACCCTGCGTGTCTACAACAATCAAGGCATCCTTATAGCCATCTGCGATTAATGTGGATAGCATACTATCAGCATGCGCAACGTCATTTAACGGCCCTAGCTTTACCCGATAATAACTTCGCCCATTGATGGCGATTTCTTTAATTTTTGTGTGGCCATAATGGCGCAGGCCATCAGCAAAGCGCAGCGCGTTTGCGTGATCCGAAAATGAGGCCGTTTGTACATATAAATTCGTTGGTGCAACGGCATATGTTTTTACTAGCTTTTGCGCTTGAACGGGTTTTGTGATGTAGCTTTTTGCTGCGGCCATTTGTACAGGGCTGTTTGGTGAATATGCGCTGTTATGAGATGCATATTTGGGCGCTTGATACGTCGGCTGAATGGCTTTGGGGGCTTGCGGCATATATTCTGGTGTTAAGCTTGCCATGTGGGTATGTGCGGGCACGCCTTTATTGTAAGCTATCTCCATACCACGCGTTGGCTGCCCCGCTTTTGCCATGCGCGCAACTTCGCGGCTTTCATCGCCCAGAACTTCGACCTTAACTTTTGCAGTGCCGGCGCGTTTCATATCAAGAAGCTCTGCCGCTTTTGATGACATATCAATGATGCGCCCGCGTGCAAAAGGCCCACGATCATTAACGCGGACAATTACAGATTTGCCGTTCTCTAAGTTTGTTACGCGAACAATTGACGGGAGCTGCAAAGTTTTATGAGCGGCTGTTAAATCATTTTGGTTATACATTTCACCGTTGGCGGTAAGCTTGGCATGAAAATCTGGCCCGTACCATGATGCAACGCCTGTTTGTGTGTAGTTATAGGTCTCAAACGGTTTGTAACGCTGACCTTTAACTTTATAGGGGTTGCCAACTTTAAAGCTGCCTTTATGCGTTGCGTAGGTCGAAGGATCAATCTTCTTGATCAAATGAGAACCTAGTTCGACTTTTGTGCAGGCTGATAAGCAAAGCAAAGAAACAAGGCAAATAAATTTTTTCATGGCAGATACCCGTAAACAGAACGTTTAGACAATAATCTATATTAATCCATTGCGATTAAATCTGCAAGTAACCCAACGGATGTAGCGAAATAAGTCGACCTATTCCAATGCATGATGGTGTTAAAATTACTATATACAATAAAAGCATCGCTACCGTCTTTGTCGGGAACGACTATGGACGAAAGCACACCTTCAGCCTGTGGAAGTGGCGCGCCATTGGTGAGTGTTACGTTGCGATCTGTCCAAAATGAGATTGGCTTTTTAACGTCGCGCCCTTCTAGATCCATAGAAAAACCTGTGGGGAGTTGGACGCTGCGCCCCCAACGTAAGTCTTTATCCCAGCCAACAGAAGCGAGGTAATTCGCCATTGAAGCGAACACATCGGGCATACTGTCCCATATATCTTTAATGCCATCACCATCATAATCAACCGCATAGGCGTGATAGCTTGAAGGCATGAATTGGCATTGCCCCATAGCGCCAGCCCAGCTACCTTTTAACTGGTCTATGGGCTTATTGAGTTGCTGTGATATTTTGATAGCCTTTTTAAACTCTGAAGTGAAAAATTCTGCTCTGCGCCCTTCATAGGCAAGAGTTGCGAGGGATGAAAGCACCTGCATCCCACCAGTAAAGCTACCGTAATTAGTTTCTATCCCCCAAAGCGCAATGATGTATTTTGGCTGCACGCCATATTTAGCGGCAATCTCGCCAAGGATTTTATGGTGTTTCTGGTAATTTTTGCGGCCGTTATTTATGCGGGACTCAGAAAGGATACGTTTTTGATAGTCGGCATAGCTGACTTTCTTTTCCGGCTGCTTTTGGTCAAGCTCTATGACCCGTGATTTATAGGAAATATGGGTAAGGACACTCGAGCGCGTTGCGGGCGTAATTTCGCCGTTATTAACCATTGCTGTTAAAAGCTGTTCAGCCCATGTCATAAAACCTTGATCGTTCGCCTTTGCAGCGAGCGGAGAGAAGAGCAAGCAGCCACAAATGATCGCTGCGCATAAAAATCGGATGGAAAGCATTTCGCCGCCTTAAATTTTATTCGTTAAACTATAGGCTATAATACCTATCATTTCATGGGCGAGTACATCAATTTTAATCCAGTTATCCCAGAATTTTGCTGTGGGCTTCCAAAGTGGCGGCGCTTTTTCAGAGTGGTTTGCAGGATACGGAATGATATTCCAGCCCTGTTTTTCGAATGCAAGGCGGGCGCGATGCATATGATAGCCTGATGTGACAAGCAGCCATGGTTTCTGATTTGGCCATTCAGGCGACACTTCATCCAAATAGAGCTGTTTACTCAAGGCTGCGTTTTGAAACGTGTTTTTGCTTTGTGTTTCAAATAAAAGTAGGCTTCCTTTGTCTGCAGAAATACTTCGCATATAGTATTCCGCGAGGTGCGATTCTGCTTTATGCTTAAGGGGCGATAAAAAATATGAATTACCGCCGCTGTAAAGGAATATTTTATCAGGGTAACTTTGCATTAAATGCGTTAAAGCTGTAATGCGGCTGTAATTAAACGGGTTTAAAACCATACGGTCTTGCCGTACGGACTCGCCAATATCTATTGCGCCGCCAAGAATGATAACGCCTTGCACTTCGTTAGCTGTGGTTTTTATTAATGGGTAGCGGCTATCCCATTTGTTTAAAATGTGTCCCATTAATGGTGTGCAGCCAATAATAAGAAATATGGCGACATTGACGAAAAAGAGACGCTTTGCAGTGCGGTTTTTATTCAGCATAAACAAAACCGCATTAATACAGATTAGCCCCACCATTAATGATGAAGGCGCAATAACAGCCCAAATAAATTTGGATGATAAGAAAAACATTTAATACTGCGCCTTAATTATAACTAGATCGGCTTTATAGGGGTGACCGTCGCTGATTTTGGTGCGCTGCCGACATCTTCTTTTCCCTCTTGTGAGCCCTGCCCTGCGTCAACCTCAACAAGGTTGTTTGTGACATGGTCAGAATAAGTTATGCGGTTACGGCCATTTTCTTTTGACTGATATAGTGCTTCATCTGCGCGCGCCATGGCCACTTCTACGTCTTCATCATCCTCAAGCTTAACTTGTGACAAGCCGAAACTCGCCGTCAGCTTGATGGATTGGTTGGTGTCAGGCAGAACGAATGGACGCTCTTCGAGCTTTTGACGCACACGCTCTGCGACAATTAAAGCGCTTTGAATATCAGAGGCAGGTAAAAGGATAACAAATTCTTCGCCCCCTATACGCGCAACATCGTCTTCAAGGCGGATGGCGGTTTTGATAATTTCAACAAATTCGCGAAGGACGTAATCCCCTGCTGCGTGACCATACGTATCGTTAACTGGCTTGAAATGGTCAATATCTACCATACATAAGCATAAATCCTTCTTCATGCGCGCTGCACGGCGAATCTCTTGTTTTGAACGCTTGATGAAATAACGTCGATTACCAATGCCCGTAAGCATGTCTGTCATGGATATTTCATGCAGTCGCTCTGCATAGCGGCTAACACGCGATACAAGAGGCATAAAGATTGCGAAGGCTTCAAGCATCAATGTGATACAGATAATCATAATCGCGCCAATTTGCACCATGCGTAAACGTTGCACTTTTGCAAGGAACGCGTTCTCGTAATAAACAAGCGATGTAGATAGTGACTGCGTAAGGTGGCGGCTAGATTGCCTGTTTATATAGTTATAAGTGTCTTCGTTCACTGTGCCTGTACTGGCATATTCGGCAATAAAGTCATCCACTTTAGCTGCAAACATCGTGATTTTAACATCAAGCTTATGCGGTTGGTCAAAGTAAATGCTGCGAATGATCTGCGCGGCGCCGGATTTAAAATCATCTGACTGGCTACGCGCAACCAAGGTTTCATGAATGTTTTTAAGTGCATCATTTTCTTGCTGCATCTCAATAACGATGTTCGGGTTGCGCGTGTAATAAAATTCGGTGGCAAGATTTACGATCATGTGGATCTGCGTGTTTTCCGCCGCGCTTTTTGAAACAATCGTCGCGGCAAGGTCTTGCTCAACCAAAATACGATCCATAATGACATGGATCGTAATGCTCATTGCGGCGATGATAAATAGTGCGAGGATATAACCGCGCGTCAGTGAGCGCACAGGGTCGAGTGTGTACTCTTTAAAATTTGTATTGTTGTTTTGATCTTGCAAAAGGCTTCCCCCATCCTAAATTAGGACTAATTAATGACTATAAAATATAAACTATTAAATGAAAATAAAGGCTAATCAATTACTATAAAATATAAACTATAAAGAAAAATTAAGCAAAACTAATAAAAAAAGTAAAAAAGGGCTTTACTCCATCTCGTCTTTTCGTATACAACACAATCCATTGTTATTCAATATGTCGCGGAGGAGTGGCAGAGCGGTTGAATGCACTGGTCTTGAAAACCAGCATGGGTTTACGCCCATCGGGGGTTCGAATCCCTCCTCCTCCGCCATCATCTATTCTAATTCCCATTTATACATTTTTTATTCAGGCTTTATTGATGTTCTATGTCGGTGTGGTCGAGTTTCGTTCAAGATTCTTTAAGTATGAGCAAGAAGCGTGCGGTTCAATATAGTAATGTTGGGACGGTTTTTAAAACAGCTTTAGCGATCTCTATAAAATTATCTTCGCAATTAGTTATAAATACAATCAATAAAAAAGCACATCTAACGCTACATATATACGCAGCTTATTCGTAAAAATACCCTCACATCCCCCTCCCTTACAGCTAAGCTTGGCCTAGATATTGCATGACTTTAGTCTATTCAAATAAACCAAAGGAGTGATTATGTCAGATATTATGCAGGGTATATCGTTAAGTGATCCCAATATTCGTCAAATAGATATGAGCAGTGTGAAGAGAGTACATCTTAGCGAAATGGCTGATGAATCATTATTCGAACGCTATATCGACATGCAGGAAAAAATACTTGAATCGCGTTACACAACACGCCCAGAAACCGCAAACAATCCGCGCTACGCTGAGTATGCGAGCGTTAATGTCGATGGTGAAGTTGTGGCACAAATAGACAACCATGGTTTTACCAATAGCGCCAATATATTTAGCAGCAAAATACAGGCCGCCATCAAAGAAGCGGACGCAGAATATGGCGGAAAGAGTAACGGACCAGAGCTTGCGCATTTGCGTGCGGAAAAAATTGCCGAAGCATTAGGTGGCACGGTAAATATTGCCAACACAGCGTTGACGCAAGATGAATTTGCAGCCGTGCAAAAAGCTTCTCCACAGATTGACTATCAAGCGCTGCGCAAAGACCCTGCTTATGAAATGTTACAGCAAACAAAGCGTGCGCGGACATTATATGTGGCGCAAGATATGGGGCAGAATAATACAACAGTCACCGCTGAGGCCAGCCCTTCAAATATTAGCGGCACTGAGAAAACCGCAGAAGATGAATTTAAAGAATATATGGACATGACACCAGAGGAACGCTACCTTGCCGCCCTACTCAGCAAATATGACCTCACAAAAGAAGAGTTTGATGCTCTCCCATTAGAAGAACAGGAAAAAATCATGGCGGAAGTTAAGCAAGACGTGATTGAAAATGTCGAGGAAGAGACAGGTATTGATGCCGGCGGCATGATAAGCGCCATGCAAGCGTAATAATTCAAAATTAAATCTATATTCTAAAAAAGCTTGGCGTTATACTGCGCCAAGCTTTTTTTAACGGAGAATATTATGGGCGCAGCAAGTGAAGATAAAATCAGGTGCTTTGGTAATAAGCCGAACCAAAGCCTTTATGCGCAGTACCATGATAATGAATGGGGCGTGCCTGCCCATGATGATCGTCACTTATTTGAAATGCTTATCTTGGAAGGTGCGCAGGCTGGGCTAAGCTGGGAAACGATATTAAAACGCCGTGAGGGGTATCAGGCGGCTTTTTACAACTTTGACGTCCAAAAAGTCGCAGCAATGACAGATGAGCAGCTTGAAGCGCTGCGTCAGGACGAGCGCATTATCCGTAACCGTTTGAAAATTTATGCCGCACGCAAAAATGCGTTGGTTTTTATTGATATTCAAAAAGAATTTGGTAGCTTTGATTCTTATTTATGGAGTTTTGTTGGCGGAGCGCCGATTGTGAACCATTGGCAGAATTTTGCGGATGTGCCTGTTACAACAGCTGAAAGCGATGCGCTATCAAAAGACCTGAAAAAGCGCGGCATGAGCTTTGTCGGCTCGACCATTATCTATGCTTATATGCAGGCTGTGGGCATGGTGAATGACCATTGCGGGGATTGCTGGCTCGCGCCGCGTAAAGCGTAGCTCTTGAAAGGCAGCCTAAATATGATAGATATATGCAGATGAACAGAAAACACATTATAAAATTAGCCGTTGGCGTGGAAACGATCCAGCAATTCTATGAAATTCAGCGTAGCCAGATCATTGATTATGAAGGGCAAGCTGCTGTGCCATGCTGGACGCGCTATAAACCCAAAGAAGCTGATGCTATTTTAGATGCTGAAGGTTCAATTTACCGCGTGGTAAAAAACCGCATCATTTGCCGCCATAAAATACTTGGCTTTGAGATGGTTGAAAACACAGAAAAAGGCACGATGTGCGCGATTATGCAAGATGCACAGATGATTGAAACCATCGCCCAGCCTCGCCGTTCGTTCCAAGGCTGGCGTTACCTTAAAGAAAGTGATGCGCCCGCTGATAAAGGTATTTATACAGGCGATAACATCGGTGATGGCATACCCGAAGATATGCGCGCTGATCTAGAAGCCGCTGGCTTGCTGTAATAACGCAGCCTAGACGTATTGCCCTGCAACATAGCCTGATGACCACGCCCATTGGAAGTTATAACCGCCTAAATGGCCTGTAACGTCCATGACCTCGCCAATGAAGAATAAGCCTTCTTGTTTTTTGGACTCCATAGTCTTCGATGAAATATCATTGGTATCCACGCCACCCAATGTGACCTCCGCTGTACGGTAGCCCTCTGAACCGTTCGGCTTAACTTCCCAATTATTGATCGCCTGTGCAATGGCTGCAATTTTCTTATTCGGCACTTCTGCCATGCGGCCTTTGGCGTCATATTTAGTACATATCATTTCCGCTAAGCGTGATGGCAACAATTCATTGACCGTATTGTGAATTTCTTGGCGTGGCTGCTTGACTTGCTTATCTTTTAGGAAAGCTTCAACATCAATATGTGGCGCCATATTAATTTTAACAGCTTCGCCTGCTTTCCAGTACGATGAGATTTGCAAAATTGCGGGCCCGCTTAAGCCGCGATGGGTAAAGAGCAGCGCCTCTTCAAAGCTTGTTTTACCGCAGCTTACAATCGCATCAAGGCTAACGCCTGATAATGATTTACAGTAATCCAGCACATCGTCGGTAAATGTAAGCGGTACTAATGCGGCGCTTGTTTCTATGATGTTGTGGCCAAATTGTTTGGCAAGCGTATAACCAAATTTCGTGGCGCCAATTTTCGGAATGGATAAGCCGCCGCAGGCAACAACCAAAGACTCAGCGCAGGCTTTACCTTTGTTGGTTAGCAGTTCAAAACCTTTATCTGTTTTTGTGACTTGCTCAATATGCGTGCCCATTTCGTAATTTACGCCCGCCGCCGCGCATTCATTAAGCAGCATATCAATGATTTCAGTCGCGGATACATCACAGAATAACTGCCCTAATTTCTTTTCATGGAATTTAATGCCGTGCTCTTTCACCATTTCAACAAAGTCATACTGTGTATATTGGCTCAGCGCAGATTTACAGAAATGTTTGTTTTGCGATAAAAACGCATCAGGTGACGTTTTCATGTTTGTGAAGTTACAACGACCGCCGCCTGAAATACGAATTTTCTCAGCCGTTTTCGTTGCGTGGTCTATCAACCACACGCTGCGCCCTCTTTTACCGGCTTCTATTGCGCACATTAGACCTGCTGCGCCTGCGCCAATAATGATGACATCGTAATTATTCATCTGAAAACTTCCTCTATATATAAAACACTGCTAAACTGCGTGTTTCTGTTCTTAACGTATTCTTACGGTAAAAACACTATTTAACTTTATTTTTTATAATTGGCAGGCAGATGAGTTGGTTTGTTTACATCGTAGAATGCGCAGATAATACGCTTTATACAGGCATCACCAATGACCTTGCCCGCCGCATTGATATGCATAATGACGGCACAGGGGCGAAATATACTAAAGCGAGAGCGCCTGTGAAGCTACTTTATTCAGAGAGCGTAGCCTCACGCAGCGAAGCGTCAAAACGTGAGTATTTAATAAAGAAATTAAACCGCAACGATAAATTAAAACTATTGGAAGATTAAGATTTTGAAACATTATATTTACGGCTTCTTTTTACTTGCCGCTTTCTTGGGCGCCGCACCGCAGATTAGCCGCGCCGATTTTCTTGAAACGATTAAGCCTAATTTGTCGATTAGTGAAATCCATTACCAATATGGCAATCAAGACAACCCATTTACGAAAGAAACCGACCATACAACAATTATTACCACACAAAATGCATCGCGGTGGGATTGGGGATCAACTTTCTTTTTTGTAGATTATGCGAAGGACGGCGAAGAAAGTGATGGGAGCAATTTTAATGATGAAAATATTTATTTGGAAGCCTATCTTAACCTGAGTTTTAACGCGCTTTTTGGAGAGCATTTTAAGGCGGGACACCTTAAAGATATCGGTTTTATTATGGGCACAAATTACAGCCGCGATGCCGCGATCTTAAAATACACACCAGGGCTACGCCTTTCATGGGACATTCCTGGCTTTGCTTATCTAAATACAGATTTTCTTTCTTTTCTTGATCATAGCGCAGGCAAGCGCCAAAACGCTGCAAATGCGCCAGCGGAAAAAGACAGCTGGTTTGTTGATGTCAATTACCTCTACCCCTTTTCTGTTAAAAATCAAAAATTTATGGTCACTGGGCATGCCGAGTTTATTAAAGGGCGTGAACTTGATGACATTATAACGGGCACAAAAAAAGACTGGTTCTTGGCACAGACGCAAATCCGCTGGGATTTAGGTAATGCTTTATTCAGTAAACCCGACAAATTTTACATCGGGACAGAATATCAATATTGGAATAATAAACTCGGTACAGATGTTGACGAACATATGGCGCAAGCCCTTGCCGTTGTTAGATTTTAACATGTCTGCGTTATGCGTCTAGCTTTCAGTGTGTGATTGTATTTATTGCATCCCGTTTTTTTGTTATGTTAATATTGTATATGTCTAATGTACCGTGGTGAGAATTTGAAAAACAAAGATTTGCATATATCACTCGCCTTTATGGCGGCGCTTCTCGTTATTACATTAGCGCCGTTTTTTGCTGTGAACGTTATTCTTCCTAATGTGGATAATGTGCAGCAAGTTGATGGTGAGGACGGTTTAAGCTATGCGGTTGCTATCTTCCCACCCAAGACGCGCTTTGTGAAAACAATTGAAAAGATAAAAGCAGCGCAAGGTGTTATGATTAAAGATAGCCGTTATGAATTTGTAACATATAGCGCATCAAAATCTGCCGATTATGCGGCATCTTTATATAAACAAGGGGCGCTGCTTGTTGTGAATCCACGTGTAATTACATCGTGCTATTCGCCTAATATTTAAAATATTTATTAAACTTACATTTTTAGAAAAAGAAATCACTATGGACAAAGATATTATCATCAATAAATACCAGAGGCTGACGACTTATTTTGTCGCGGCACACATCATATTGTACCCTGTTATGGGGTTCTTTATGGACGCACCATTCCTTGTGCCGTTAATTTTACAAATTATTTTGACCCTCACAGCATTTTTGGGCAGTCATATTTTCAAAAAACGATGCTTTGCCCCTGATTTAAGCGCTATGTCACTCGCATTAGGCCCCGCCGTATTGGTTTATATGCTGATTGACCATCCATGGCAGATTGATGCACATATGTATTTCTTCGCGACGCTGGCCATGACAACAGGGTTTCAGTCCATACGCCCTATTCTGTTCGCCGCTGGCGTGATTGCCGTGCATCACTTAACGCTAAACTTTGTTTTGCCTGCCGCACTATTCCCGAATGATGCAAATTTTTATCGCGTGGTTTTTCATGCGGTGATTGTCGTCTTGGAAACCGCCGTTCTTATAACGATTATTAAGAACCTCAACGATATGTACGCATCCGCACTTGAAGGGCGCAATGTCGCCAATGACGCTTTGGAAAAAGCTGAGCTCTCAGGCAAGAAACTACAGGAGGCGGAAGAAAACGCATCTGCCCAGCGTCAGGCTCATTCACAAAGCATGGCAGATAATTACGAAGGCTCAATTGGCGGTATCATCGCGGCGTTTAGCGCTGAAACACAAAGCCTAAAAGATATATCAGAGCAAATATCGGCGCAGATAGAACATTCAATACAAACAACAGGCAGCGTCAACACATTAACGGCAGAAACATCACAGGACGTACAGGCCGTTGTCGGCGCCGCGTCGGAGCTCGCATCTTCCATTCACGAGATTGCACGCAATACACAGGACGCACTGCAAAGTACGAATAACTGCGCAGAAACAGCCAATCAGTCCAAAGAAACATTAAATGAACTTCAAAATGCGGTGAATGAAATTGATGCCGTCATCCAAGCGATTAGCGATGTGGCGGAGCAAACAAACCTCCTTGCGCTGAATGCAACAATCGAAGCTGCGCGCGCTGGTGATGCAGGAAAAGGCTTTGCTGTGGTTGCCAATGAAGTTAAACAACTCGCCAGCCAGACCCACAAAATGACCGAAGAGATCACTAACCGTATCAATACCATAAAGTTGAGCGCGTCAGGCACGATCAATAGCGTTGAAGCCATTTTGCGAGGTATTTCGGATGCCGACGGTAAAACATCGAGCGTTGCCGCCGCAATACAGGAGCAAAGTGCCGCGACTGATGAAATTAACCGCAGCATTAGCAACGTTGCGCAAGGTACAGAAAAAATATCCGCGCAGACAATATTGCTCAGCGAAACCGCGAGACAAAGCGAAGCGATGAAAGATGCGCTAAACAGCGCCGCCGCGAACATAAAAAATCAATCTGTAAGCTTGGAACGAAGCTCTGCCGAGATTGTGCAGGACATTCGGAATAGCTAGACAACATTTTGGGTGATTTCCGTTGTTTGTAGACATTGTGGTTGACTTTTTACCCTGTGGGGATATTTTCAAAATTCCTGAAATAATTCACGAAGAGCGTCATTAATCACATGAGTAAAGTATACAAACCATCGCCCATCAGCGGCTTTCCCGAATATTTGCCTGAAATCAGACGTGTTGAACAACAATGGATCGACCATATTCGCAGCGTGTTTGAATCATATGGTTTTTGTAATATTGAAACACCCGCCGTTGAAGAAATCGAAGTCTTGATGGCAAAAGGTGAGACGGATAAAGAGATTTACGCATTAAGCCGCTTGCAGGCAGACCCTAAAGATAAAAGTGATTCTCGTTTAGCTTTGCGTTTTGACCAGACAGTTCCCCTTGCGCGTTATACTGCACAGCACTTTAACGAACTTGTTTTTCCGTTTAAACGTTATCAGATTCAAAAAGTCTGGCGCGGCGAGCGGCCACAAATCGGCCGTGAACGTGAATTTTATCAATGTGATATTGACGTCCTCGCCGTTGATAATTTACCGCTACATTTTGATGCGGAAATGCCTGCCGTGATTTATGAGGCCTTAATGGGGCTTGATATTGGTAATATCCAAATCAAAATATCTAACCGTAAAATTCTTATTGGCCTTTTACAGACGTTAGAGATCAAAGACGTTATAAGCACAACGCGCATCATTGATAAGCTGGATAAAATTGGCGAAGACGGTGTTCGAAAATCTCTTTCAGAAGAAGTCGGCATTTCTGAACAGAATATAGACACGCTGCTTAAGCTCTCCACAATTAAGACGCGCGATGCAGCGGTCTTAAAAACCGCCCTGAGCGCTTTGAATGTTGAAAGTGAAGTGTTTAATGAAGGGCTTGAAGAGCTTTGCTTTGTCCTTGATTACTTATCCTTCATGCCTGATGGCGCAATGATCGCTGATTTATCGATTGTCCGCGGTCTTGATTATTACACGGGCACAGTTTACGAGACAAACTTGTTAGATATACCTGAGTTCACAAGCTCTGTTTGTTCTGGTGGGCGCTATGATGACCTTGCAAGTTCATACATCAACAAAAAACTCCCCGGTGTGGGCATTTCCATTGGTTTAACACGTCTGTTTAGTGTATTGCTAGAGAATGGTTACATTAAACCTGCAGCTAAATCACCAGCTGACATATTAATGGTACTGCCATCGGAAGACAAACGAGCATTGGCGCAGCAAACCGCGCAGCAGTTGCGTGCCAAAGGTTACAAAGTTGAACTTTATCACGCGCCACAGAAGATTAAAAAGCAAATGGCCTATGCGGAAAAGAAAGCTATTCCTTTTGTTTGGTTCCCACCTTTTGATGACGCGCAGCCGCATGAACTGAAAAACATGGAAACTGGGGAGCAAGGCGCAATTAGCGTCGAGAGCCTAAAGCTTTAGCGCTTCTTAATTAGCTTTGCGCTAAAACTTCGATGCGCTGTACCATAGCGTAAAACCCGTTGCGACGGCTTGGCGATAAATGACCTTCAAGGCCAAGCAGCCCAAATACATCTTGAATGTTAACGCTTTGGATCTCTGTTTTGGTCTTGCCGCCATAAACGCCCATAAGGATAGCGACAAGGCCGCGGACGATCTTTGCATCACTATCGGCAATAAGCTGCAATTTATCATCATTAAAATGTCCAACCATCCAGACCTTGGATGTGCAGCCCTTAACATAGTTAATGTCGTTTTTTAACGCCTCATCCATTGGCGGCACCTGATCACCTAAATCTATTAAATAAGCGTAGCGCTCTTCCCAATCATCGAAAAAGCCAAAGTTTTCTATTAATTCATCTGTATTCGGTAAGGTCATAAGGGTTCTTTTTTGTTTATTAGATTGTTGCGAACATTGTTTTTCGCAAGAATTTGCAGATTATTCAAGGATATCTCAAAAAAAACAAGTAAAACTCTTGCGCTTCTGCTCAATGCTTGGCAAATTGTAAATATAGATTGTTTTTAATTTATTATTTTTGATCTATATCACTTATATACACTTAATGAAATCAAGTAACTTCTAGGAAAAGCGCTAACATGAGCAAATCCGAATCTGAGTCAAAAAATACCCTTTATTGTTCTTTCTGTGGCAAGAGCCAGCATGAAGTACGCAAACTTATCGCTGGACCGAACGTGTTCATCTGTAATGAGTGTGTCGAACTTTGTATGGACATCATAAAGGAAGAAGACAAAACGCAGCTTATTAGCGGGTCTGGCGATGGCAAAGTCCCTACGCCATCTGAGATTAAAGCCGTCCTTGACGATTACGTCATTGGTCAGGCGCGCGCCAAGCGTGTTCTTTCTGTTGCGGTTCACAACCACTATAAACGTTTAGAAGCTGGCGCGACTGGCTCAGGCAGTGAAATTGAACTTGCAAAATCAAACATCCTTCTTGTTGGCCCAACGGGTTGTGGTAAAACACTTCTGGCGTCAACATTAGCGAAAATTATTGATGTGCCATTCACAATGGCTGACGCAACAACGCTTACTGAAGCGGGTTACGTTGGTGAAGATGTTGAAAACATTGTTTTGAAACTTCTCCAAGCATCTGATTATAACGTTGAACGTGCGCAGCGCGGCATTGTTTACATTGATGAGATTGACAAGATTTCTCGTAAATCTGACAACCCGTCAATTACACGTGACGTATCTGGCGAAGGTGTTCAGCAGGCGCTATTGAAACTTATGGAGGGTACAGTTGCTTCTGTTCCACCACAGGGCGGACGTAAGCACCCACAGCAAGAGTTCTTACAGGTTGATACTGTAAACATTCTGTTTATTGCTGGCGGCGCGTTTGCGGGCGTTGAGAAAATCATTTCTGACCGTGGCCGCGATACAACAATTGGTTTCGGCGCAGATGTTTTAGGCCCAGATGACCGTAAAGTCGGCGAACTTCTTGGTGAATTAGAACCAGAAGATTTGTTGAAATTCGGTTTGATCCCTGAATTTGTTGGTCGTTTACCTGTAATCGCTACATTGGAAGACCTTGACGAAGATGCCCTTATTCAGATTTTGACAGAGCCTAAGAACGCTCTTGTTAAACAATATAAGCGCCTATTCTCATTAGAAGATACAGAGCTTACATTTACAGATGATGCGCTAACCGCAATTGCAGAACAAGCAATCATTCGTAAGACAGGTGCGCGTGGTTTGCGTTCAATCCTTGAGGGTATGCTTCTTGATACAATGTTTGAACTGCCTGATGTTGAGGGTCTCACTGAAGTTGTTATTGATGATAAAACCGTCAATGACAAAGAAAAGCCTAAATACGTTATCAGCAAGACAAAGAAGAAAAAAGAGAAGTCTGAAGATAAAGACGGCGACGGCAATGACGATGATGATAAAAAAGAGAAGAAAAAAGCTTAATTTATCGCTTCAAAAAAAGAGTTTAAAAAGCCCGCATCTTATGTGGGCTTTTTCATGTCTTGCGTCCTTAATTACCCCTTTTACATGCTGTGCATGCCGACATTATGTTGACATAACAAAGGTTGTTGTTTAATCATAAGCTATGAGAACATATTATAAAAATCAAAAATCATGCCCGCTTGCCAGCAGCCCTAAACACGCCGCGCGCCTTCTGCAAGGTAGCAATGTCACTGCGAGCATTGGGTTTAGTGATAAATACAAAACAACATCAACGCAGATAGAAGAAAAGCACAACACTACGCTTGCTGCATGGTGGACATCCACAGATAGCGCTAAAAAAGATTTTATATCACCAGGGCAAACCACATATGTCGTCGGCGAAGAATCGGCAGATGCGCTAAGAGCCCTTGGGCAGCAGCCAAGCGTGCTGGATATAAACTCTGTACGTACAGAACTCGAACAAGCTCATTTGCATCTTCCGCCAGAATCCTTGCAAGACTTCCATGAAAAAATGCTGCATGTCATTGAAGATTTTTCAGATATATTCAACAAATACACAGCGATTGCTAAAGACAAATTCGTAATGCGAATCTGGCAGATATACGCCCCGAAAGGCGCATTAGGTCGTACGCCATATCTTCACACAGATCATTCTATCCTGACGGGTATGTGGTATCCATATGCCAACCGCGCACCAGCCGAGTTTTATGCAGGTGACGTGCCTGAACATGTATGGGCGGCGTTGCAGCCTGAGAGAAAAGGCAAGAAACGCGGTAAACTAAGTAAAAAGGACCACCAGAACAGCCTTGTTCTGCAAGACTTCACTAATCAAGCGTCACCGAAAGACCTTGTTACGCTACCCTCAGGCGCACTTATTGTCGCAAAAAACCTTAAAGATCGCGCTGATCCAACTGGTTTTAAAGACCTATCTAAACAAAAGGCCAGAGAATCAATATTCTTGCATAAATCAGGGGGTGTGAAATCAACAGGACAAGTTGGCCTGATTATGATTCCGCAAATTTTACGATAAAGCCCCGCCTACACTTTCGCCATGTTATGTTTAGCGTTATAATGGTTGAAATTATTTATGAGATATCGTGACATGTTCAAGCTTAATCCTCAGCATCAGAAAATAGGTGTCTTTGCCCCCTCTTCTTATATTGATGAGGCGCGCTTCGCTTCGGGGGTAGACATTATAAAACAATATGGCTTTGATGTAAGCGTTCATAAACAGAGCTATACAAAGCACAGACAAAGCGCGGGAACGCATAGCGACAAACTCTCCGCGCTTTATGGGCTACATGAAGATAAATCCATTGGCATGATTATGGCGGCAGGTGGCGGCAACCGCAGCTTACATTTGCTCGACAAAATTGATTATGACCGCCTTAACCCGGATGTTGCATTTTGCGGCTATAGCGATTCAACGGCGCTTTTATTTGGCTTTACGCAGAAGATAGACGGCTTTAAGGGTGTTTATGGCCCGATGGTACAAAACTTATCACAGCTTCCGAAGGCTGATTTAGATTACTTTTTTGCATTGTTAAAGGGTGACGCTCAGGAATACCCGTTTACGGATGACACTGCCGTGCTTCAAGAAGGCGCTGCCCGTGGGCGGCTTATTGGCGGCACGCTGTCATTGCTGCCTTGCTTAACAGGCACACCTTACATGCCGAATAGTGATGGCACGATCTTATATATTGAAGATTGTTACGAAGAAACAAGCCGGCTTGACCGTATGTTGGCGCATTTAAAGTTGTCGCTGCCATTCAGTAGGCTTTCCGGCATTATTATTGGCACGTTTTCAAAGTTGCAGGACACAGGCCGCCCGTTTGGATTTTCAATTGATGATATTATCGCCGAACATATCGCTGACTTTACAGGCCCCGTTATTAAAACCGCCGCTTTTGGTCACGATAAACACATGCGCGCACTACCTTGTAATGTGGAGGCGCACCTTACGGCATTAGATGGCGAGGCCGCGTTAAGCTTTATATAGATTGAAATATACGTTTTTTGCCTTTGTTAAATAGCCAGCGCATTAAAGGGTGTGCCGCCCAGACTGTTGAGGCAGAATCCCAATAATCGTCCTGCGCAACAATCATATAATGATGATCGAATAAAATCTCGCTTACGCCTTCTAAGCCCGCCATGCCTTTTTCAAGGCGTATTGACCATTTGAAAAAGACTTTATACTCGTTCTCACTCCACAGCACTTCATTGACTGTTAGTTTTAAGGCGTTGGCGGAGTTACATAGGGTTTTAAGGAGTTCTTTGCGCTGATCTAAGCTGCCATTAAAAAAGAACGGGTCTTTGAACTTTGCCGCCGGCATTGCGTGGCGGTCTATCATCGATACATTACGCAAAGAAAGGCGTTCAAGAAAGACCTTATACTCAACCACGGCCCGCTTTAAATTCTTATAGCCATGATCTGTATACGCGGCGCCTAAAGACTTTTTTTTGAAACCTGTTGCATTCATCTCTTGAATTCCTTAGTAAATCAGCATATTTATAGC
This sequence comes from Micavibrio sp. UBA2705, assembly GCA_002354205.1. Taxonomy (GTDB): domain Bacteria; phylum Pseudomonadota; class Alphaproteobacteria; order Micavibrionales; family Micavibrionaceae; genus UBA2705. Next base: position 23,601 of record DELD01000053.1, read on the forward strand.
GCAGCGATATTGAATAAATAAAGAGTTTATTACCATGACGTTTGTTGTCACCGATATATGTATCAATTGTAAATATACCGACTGTGTTGAGGTTTGTCCCGTAGATTGCTTCTATGAGGGTGAAAACATGTTGGTTATTCACCCTGATGAGTGCATTGATTGCGGTGTATGTGAGCCCGAATGCCCGATCGATGCGATTCTGCCTGATATGGATGACAAAGCACAGGATTTCCTAGAAATGAACCGCAAATATTCAGAAGATGCTGATTGGCCTGTTCTTACAATTAAAAAAGATGCGATGGCCGAAGCAGAAAAATATAAAAATGTGGAGAATAAATATCCAGATATGTTCTCAGAATCCCCTGGTGAGGGCGATTAATTTTCTCAACATCGCCTAAATGTCTCGGGTGCCAGCTATTAACATAACGTAACCCACTGTAAACGCAGAATAAATATCAATGGAATTTTTTCATTGAAAAATGCCCGTTTTTTTGGTATGGTAACAATCATTGCTGATCCAAAAGCTTTTGCATAATTCCCACGTCAGTGTGAATTATCAACCACTTAAAGCAACTTTTTAATAAGTTACTTTAAGCAAGTTGGCAATTTAAAATTATCAATATAGCAACATTTATTTGTGGGTATTTCACAATACTCATAGGGAATTTTGCGCTGAAAAATGAGGTGTTATAAAATGGCAAGCAATCAAGCAAGCTTCAAAGAAGGTGATTATGTTGTATATCCGGCCCACGGTGTAGGCCAAATTGAGGGTATAGAAACACAGACTATTGGCGGAGCTGAAATTATGCTCTACGCAATTTCTTTTGAAAAAGACCGTATGCGTCTCAAAGTTCCTGTATTTAAAGCTGCAAATGCCGGCCTGCGTCGTATTAGTACACATGAGCGCAT
>DELD01000050.1:0-32175 GCA_002354205.1 Micavibrio sp. UBA2705
GTGGAAAAAATACCGCAAAGAAATGAACAAAGCCTTTGCGCGCCGCGAAGAAGCAATTCTGAGCGCGAAAACATTTGCAGATAAAGAACGCATCTATCTTAAATTGACCGACGCATCAATTAAAAATATCCATTCTGACGTGCGCAGTTTTGTTGCGCATAAGCTTGATCAAAAAGGCTATCAAATCAAAGACTATGTGAAGGGCTACGCCACGGATGCGGCGGGTAAACAAACATTCAAAATTGGCAAGCTGCTGAAAGACGCGCCTTTATTATTAGAATCCTTTGTCACTGACGAAGCGCGGACATCCACTGCGAAATACATTGTGTTTTCACGCAACCAAACGGATTTAGAAAACATGACGGCGCGACGTTCTTGGCTTTCATGTATGTCGCCTGATACATTTGGTCATGCTGTACCGCCAATTGTCGGGTCAAAAACGCTGATTGCCTATTTAATTTCTGAAAATGATCCTGAAATTAACAACCCTTTATCACGCATTTTGTTAAAGCCTTATGATTGCCGTGAAAATGTTGAAGGTATCCGCGAGCCAGAAGGCGCGCTGACGAAGATATTTAAACGCGCCTTTATGCGTAAGTCATATGCAGAAGATCTGCTAGAGGAAGATAGCGTCGTTTTTGTGGCGGGTTATTCTTATGGTCTTGGCACCAAAGTGTTTAAAGATGCGGTGCAGGAATTTGCCGATACATATTTAAACAAGCCCAATGATAAAGAATATCATCGCTATGATTATATTTATGCTGACGGCGCGCCGACAAAGGTTAAAGCGCGGGCGGGCGTGGTGCGCGATGCAACATGGCCGAACCCATAAGGGGTAAAAAAAATAAAAAGGGGATAGCTATGGGAGCGCAAGACAAAAACAAAATATATGAACGGCTAACGGCGACGCAAATTGACGCATTACATCAGAAGTTTCTCGATGGTATTGCCGCGCGTGCGCAACAGGCTTTGCCGGCGTGCAGTGATGGTTTTTCATCTGATGCGCGCGCCGCGATGGGGGAGAAGCTGCGCGAAATGCTGCTTTTGGCAAAACGCTGCCGTAAAGACATCGCGCCAAAAAAACTTGATGAATATGTCGCTGGGGGCAGCAAAGCGATTAAAAAACAAATTGGCGTCTATCAAAAAGAGCTTAAGAAAGACCCGTGGTCATGGGGCCATCGCCGTGCGCTGAATAAAGAATTTAATAAGCGCATCGAAGCGCCGCTGGTGAGTAAAACATTTGGCGATGCTGAGCGCGTCTACCTTAAAATAAAACCGCTTCGTTTAGAAGAAAATATTGTCTATCGTGATGTGAAACGTTTTTTGGAAGGTGAGGGCTATAAAATTGATGATTATATTAAAGGCTATGCCGTTGATAAAGCAGGCAAACAGCGCTTTAAAATTGGCAAGCTTCTTAAAGAGCGTCCAGGCTTATTAGATCTTTTTGTGCGCGATGATGCGCGCTCATCGGTACCAAAATATGTGGTGATTTCGCGTAATAAACAAGACTTAGAACGCATGTCTACAGGGCGTGGCTGGTCATCATGTATGGCGGCGGATGGCTGTTATCGCGAACAAGTGCCCGCTATTATCGGCTCAATGACCCTTATCGCTTACTTGATAAATGAAAATGATCCAGAGATTAATAACCCGCTTGGGCGAATTTTATTAAAACCCTGTGATAACCGTGAGGTTGTAGGTAAAAAATCGCGTCATCATGCACGCTATTTTAAAACAATACGTCAGCATTTTAACCATCTTAGCCTTTGTCTCACGACCAAAGAAGAGCCTCTGCAAGATTCGTCTATCGCTTTTGCTATGGGCAGCATTTACGGCCTCGGCGCAGCAAGTTTTAGGGGCAGCGTGGCGCATTTTTGTGAAAATAATTTGCATGATTTAGAAGAAGGTACATACCGATTGCATGGCAAGGTTTATGCAGATGGCCTTGCCGCAGAACACTATGTCGGGGAAGATAAAATCTTCCAACAACGGCCTTTTTAGTGTGGGGCGGGTCATAATGCCAAAAATCTATGAAGAATTATCGCAAAATGCTGTTGATGCGCTTCATCAGCGCTTTTTAAAGCGCATCGCTGAACGGGCAGAAAAAACTGTGCCTGATGATGTCGAAAATAGAGATTATTTTGTTGAAAAAGTGAATGCAATTTTGCTGATGAAAAACCGGCTAAGAGAGAGCGTATCACAGGCACAGCTGCAGGCCATGATCTATGATGCGCCGCAAGAGCTTGACGACATGCTTGCCGAAGGCAAGGCTGCGCTTTCCCATGACTACTGGGCGCATCGCCGTGAAGAGATTGATAGCCAATATGCGCAGCGCAGAGAATCCTTGCTCGTCGATAAAGCTTTTGCTGGGCGTGAGCGTATCTATGTGAAACTGAACTGCGAAAACGAAGTGTCCTCCGTACAAGAAGAAATTGCGCGCTATTTGGAACGCAAGAAATATAAGATTACTGATTATAAAAAAGGTTACGCCACCGACGCGCAAGGTAAGCAGTGTTTTAAAATTGGTAAATTACTAAAAAACCATTATTTATATCAAGGTTTTATCAAAGATGAAACACGCACTGGGCAAAATAAATATATTGTTTTTTCTAAAGCGCAGAAAGATTTAGAGTTAATGTCAACCGCGCGCGCATGGTCGTCATGCATGTCTTCAGATGGTGTTTTTGATGAAAAAGTGCCGCCGATTATTGGCTCGCAAACGATTATTGCTTATTGTATTTCTGAAAACGACCCTGAAATTAATGACCCGCTTGGGCGAATTTTACTCAAGCCGTATCACCGTCTTAAAGCCGCCCATTTTGACAGTAAAGCGTATGTTGAGGCGCATGGTGTGAAATCTGTTGATCTGGGTCATGTGTTTAATTACTTTGCGGTCAAAGCGTTTCGCGGCGGTTATGAACCCAAAGATTATTCAACCGTGTTAAAGGCGGGGACGTGTTATGGGCTTAGCAGCAATTTATTTAAGGATGCTGTAGATGCATTTGCGGCGGAGCATTTTAATAAGCCGCGCCTTGGCGTATATCATTTTGATAGCAATATTTATGCTGACGGTCATGGCTGTCGCTTAAAAGCAGACATTCGCGGCAGAGTCAAAGAGCTTTATTGGTAGCGTGGTAAGGCGTACCAGATCACAGCATATAAAAAAAGCGCAGCCTCACCAGCCGCGCTTTTTATGAATGAGTGTCTGTGCCGTGATTATTTCTTAGTTGCGCTCTGGACTTTTTCGCCTGCACGTTCAATGTCTTGACCTAGGCCGTTTAGTGTATTGCCACATGCTGAAAGCGATAGGCTCAATGCACAAAATGTGATGATAATTTTTAAGTGTTTCATAAGTTTCTTCCTTGAATTCTCAACCACGTTGATTTGCGCCTATAATATCGGCGCGTTTTGGCCTTGTCTATCTGTTTCTACGTTGTTCTTCACGGTTTTAACGCTGTTTTTATGGCGGCTTAAATGTGCAAAGGCGCTCGCTGCGTAATAAGCCATAAAAACAAGGCTCCAATCTGGCCCATGTGCTGCCCAGTCGTCTTTTTGAATGGCTTCATAGCTGCTGCTTGCGGCGAAAAGTGTCGCAATGCCTAGATAGGCGGCGCTACTTTGTGCTGACTCTTCTTCGCTTTCGGCGTTTTTGTAATGCTGAATAAGCACATTTTTCTCACTATCATAAGTGTAGTGCAAGTCATCTATGCTGCATGCGGATTTTTGGTTGAAATAGGCGATTGCTGAATCGTATGATTGTGTCATGTCGTGGGCCTCTTGTTTTGTTTATCTACATTACTGGTGTATGCGGGTCGCGCTTGTTTTGTGCAACTTCGCGGTCAACGGCCTTTACTGTCTTCTTTGCTGCGCGTGATGCGCCGAAATAAAAGAAGGCAAAAAATAACGAAAGGCCAACGCTAACATCAGGTGCGGCTTCATTGCGTGCTTCCTGCGTAGGTGCGCTAAAGGCATTATGGATACTGTTCGCCATTAATGTTCCGGAAATCAAGCCCCCAACAAGGCCGAATGCCGCAGGCCCACCCAAATCTTTGTTGCTTTTATGGTGCTCAATGAGAACATTTTTATTGCTGTCATATGCGTAACAAATATCTTCGGCGGAGCTTTTTCCTGCGCGGTTGAAGTAAGCGACGGCGTTATTGTAATCTGCATTCTCTGTCATGGTTTTGTCCCGGATCATAGGCTTTTTCATATTCTTGCTGTTTATTAACCATAACAGTGCGAAGGAGTCAATAAAAAAGCCGCGAAATACATCGCGGCTTTTGAGGAAATATATAGCGTTTGTTACGCCGCTTCATCACCAAATGCTTTGTCCGAGAATACGTCTTCCCAAACGCCTTCTGTTGATGCGCGTGAATATTCTGTTGAACGGTTTTCAAAGAAGTTTGTGTGTTCGGCGCCATTGAGCATTTCGTCCATCCATGGCAGTGGGTTTTTCTCAATGTGGTAAATGGGCTCCATGTTAAGCTGCTGTAAGCGGCGGTCGCCAATCCAACGGATGTAAAGTTTTACGTCTTCCGGCTTAAGGCCTTCGATCTCACCCATTTCGAAACAAAGATCGATAAACGCATCTTCATGATTAACGGTAGTTTTACAGCACTCAAGAATCTCAGCGCGCAATTCATCGTCCCAAATATCAGGGTTTTCATAGATAAACGCATTGAATAAGCGGATCATAGACAGGCAGTGCAATGTTTCATCGCGCACTGACCATGTAATAATTTGCCCCATGCCCTTCATTTTGTTGAAACGTGGGAAGTTCATCAAAATTGCGAAAGAAGCAAAAAGCGCAAGGCCTTCTGTGAACGCGCCGAACATGGCCATTGTTTTTGCAATGTCGCGGCGTGATGTCATTGATGCGCTTTGTAAGTCATCAAATTTGTCTTTCATTTCCTTATATTTAAGGAAGGCTTGATATTCAGATTCTGGCATGCCAAGCGTATCAAGAAGGTGTGAATATGCCGCAATATGGACTGTTTCAATATTTGAAAACGCCGCGAGCATCATTTGTACTTCAACAGGGCCGAATACGCGTGAATAATGTTTCATGTAACAATTATTCACTTCAACATCAGCTTGCGTGAAGAAACGGAAAATCTGTGTCAGAAGGTTAATTTCTGATGGGGTGAGTTTTTGTTTCCAGTCGCGAATATCTTCGGCCATTGGCACTTCTTCAGGTAGCCAGTGTAGGCGCTGCTGCGTTAACCATGCTTCGTAACACCACGGATATAGAAACGGTTTATAAACGTGACGTTCTTGTAAAAGCTGGCTGTTTGAATCTGTAACATCATCGGTGATAACTTCAGTGTTAACGGCGGCATTATCTGACATGGGCGGCATACTCCTTAAAAGACGCATATTTGAATGATTACCAATCAATATAAGAGTGTGGTCTCAGAATCCGAGTCTTTTTAGACTCTTCTCCACATATATTCATTGGACTGAATATTACGGATCAGAAATGATCTTTAATCAATATATGGTATTTTTCATGATAAGTGAATACCATATATTGATTTTTTGCATGTTTTCCCTGCGCTGTATTTTATTTTGCTATGCTCATGTTTAATATAGCTATTTTACGATATTTGCCCTAAATTGCATTTATGAGTCTTATTTTATCAGTCCAGTCACATGTTGCTTATGGTTATGTTGGGAATCGCGCGGCGATGATTCCTTTGCATGCTTTGGGGCATGAAGTTATCGAGCTAAATACAGTTGGTTTTTCTAACCACCCTGGCTATGGCGCTTTCTCAGGGCGCATATTCACATTAGATGAATTATCAACTTTGGTCGAAGGCTTAAAGGCGCAAGGGTTATTTTCGCATATTGATGCGGTACTGACGGGTTATATTGGCGACCATGAACTAGGGCATTTGGTGATGGAAACTTTACAGCAAATTCGCGCCGAAAACCCCGATTGCCTGTATTGCTGCGACCCCGTAATGGGCGATGTTGGTCGTGGTTTTTTTGTTGATGAACAGAGCATTCCGCCATTTTTCAAAGATATTGCGCTTAAAGAGGCTGACTTAATCGTCCCCAACCAGTTTGAAGCGTCTTATTTGGCGGGTATGGAGATTAATAATGATGATGACGCGCGCGTTGCTTTAGGCCGCCTGCATGCATTGGGGGCAAAGGGCGTTGTTATGACGTCTTATCAGCCGCAAAGCCTTGCGCATGATAAAATCTCTATGCTGGTATCGCACCCTGATATGGGCATTTATCAAGTGATTACCCCGCGCCTTGATTTAGACCCTATGCCCAATGGAGCTGGGGATGTCAGCGCGGCGACCTTACTTGGGCATATATTGAACGGCAAGCCTTTGCAAGATGCGCTTGCCCTAACGGCGGCGGCTTTGGTGGATGTTTTCTGTGCCACCCAGCAAGCGTCGCGCCGTGAACTGCATTTAATAAAGGCGCAATCCGCCTTCACGGATCCTTCAAAAAATTACACAATCCAGCGTTTATAAGCGCAAGGGGCTTTGCACGTGGAATTTTCTGCCGATGGTAACTTATTCTTCATTATGATAGGGTTATGATGATTTTATTATCGTAATTTTATAAATTTTTTTAAGGAATATCTATGATGCGTCTTCAAGATCTCAAAGTCGGCTGGAAGCTTTATGCGCTTTTGGGCCTCGCACTAATCTCTATTATTTTTGTGACAACAATCTTGCTTGGCAATTATTAAGAAAACCCTTTTGGAAGACCGTAAAGTCAAAACTCAAAACGTCGTGGAAGTCGCTTATAGCGGTGTTTTACGCTTCTTGGAACAAGCGAAACGCGGCGAGTTAACCGAAGAAGAAGCCAAAATACGCGCGCAAGATATGGTCAGGGCGCTGCGCTATGAGGGCAATAATTATTTCTGGATTAATGACTACCATCCGAAGATGGTTATGCACCCCATGAAGCCTGCTTTGGAAGGTAAGGATTTAAGTGAAACTGCCGACCCTGAAGGTACAAAATTATTTGCCGAAATGGTCAAGGTCGTTAAGCAAAGCGGCGAAGGCTTTGTGCCTTATATGTGGGATAAACCAGATAGCGGTACAGATGCACCGCAGCCAAAATTATCTTTTGTTAAAGGCATCGCGGAATGGCAGTGGATTATAGGGTCAGGTATTTATATTGATGATGTTGAAAAACAGTTTAACAAAGAACTTATACAGGCGATGATTACCATTGCGATTGCCTGCTGCGTTCTTGGGCTTGTCGCATGGCTCATTATTCGCTCTATTTCTGACCCATTAACAGAGATCGCAAAAACTATGGGCATATTGGCAGAGAACAAAACGGCAGTTTCCCCTTATGATGGACGCGCCGATGAAATTGGCACAATATCTTTGGCGGTGAATGATTTGAATGCCAAGCTAGAACAGGCTCGCGCGTTAGAGGGCGAACAAAAAGCGCAACAACTGCGCGCAGAGAAAGAGAAGAAAGAGCTTATGCTCAAAATGGCAGATGACTTTGACCTGAAAGTGGGCGAAGCGCTGAACACTCTTACTGTTTCGGCGACAGAGCTGCAAAGCTCGGCAGAGCAAATGCAAGATATTGCCGATAAAACAACCAGTTCAAGTGAAGCTGTTTCAAACTCCTCTGAAGATGCGAGCCAGAATGTGAATACAGTGGCCGCGGCGATGGAGGAAATGTCCGCCAGCGTTGCTGAAATTGCTGAACAGATCGTCTCGGCAAAGGCGAAATCAAATGACACAGCAAAAAATGCCAAAGACGCGAATGAAACGGTCGGGAACTTAAACGTTTTGGTGCGTGATATTGGCGAAGTTGTTGTCGCAATCCAAGATATAGCAGAGCAAACGAATTTATTGGCGCTGAATGCCACGATCGAAGCGGCGCGGGCAGGGGAATCTGGTAAAGGTTTTGCGGTTGTCGCGGATGAAGTGAAGAAGCTTGCTAATGAAACAGCGACAAAAACGGAAGAGATTAATACGCGCATAACAGAAATTCAGAACGCAACGAAGGATTCTGTTGATGGTATGGGGCGCATTTTGTCAAATATATCAGAGATTGATTCTGCAGTGACGGGGATATCGGCCGCCGTGGAAGAGCAAAACGCAACCACCAATGAAATTGCCCGCAGCATTGCGGAGGCATCATCAGGCGTATCGCAAGTAGCGAATGTGATTATCGACGTGAAATCAGGCGCAATGGATACGGGGCGCTCTGCGGATTCTGTGCTTACTGCGTCAAAACAAGTCGCGGCGTTGTCACATGCCCTAGAAGGTTCTGTGAGTGCATTCTTGGACCAGATAAGAGCAGAGTAATAGTAAGCTGGTTGAGGACCGCGTATGTCTATGGGCGCGGTTTCACCATATCTTTGATAATGTGCAAATAGCCATCTTTGCCTGTGTGGCGATATTCTTCCAGTGCGCTATAGGCCAGTTTAATCGCATGATCATTCGTTGAATTGCGAATAATATCCCAATCACCTTTTAAGGCGTCCAAATCCAACGGCGAAGCTTTGTCTCCCCAGTGAATTTTGGGTGCGCCCATGGAAAGATAAGCCGCGATTAATGCGCTGCCCATTTCAGCATTTAGCGCATCAGGGGCGGCGGCTTTATTATAAAGGTGGCGTAAGCCATGAACCGCCGTCAGGCAATGCAGGCTGGTAAAATTCGGCAAGCTTTCATAAAGGTTAAGCGTTGCATCACGAAAGTCATCAAGGCAGAGGCTATGTGACAATGGGTTTTGCGCGATTAAATCTTGGAATTCGGCTTTTGTCGCGACGCGCTCAATCTTTGAATATATATTCGGCGCGCCAGCGCTAATGTGATCCCAATGCCCTTGTTGATGCAAATTATGTGCTTTATCAAATAAATCTTTTAACGCAATGCCATTTTCGGCAAGCTGCGCTGGGCGCGGCGTGATTTCTTTATATGTGTCTGCCCAGTAAGCAAGCCCTTTAATAATTTCAGGCTCGTTGCGTGCCATAATGCCATATGATGTGCGCAGTAGACCATGAAACGCCGCACCGCAGACGCCAGATGTCAGGCTGTTAAGGTGGCGCTTTAATGTGGCGTTTAGGCCGTTATCTTGTACTTGGCGCGTGAAATACTGCGTATGGGCAAAGAAATAATCATGCCCCCCTAAGTAATTTTTATATGTATCTGGCGTGAAAACCAGCGGGATTTTTTTCGTCAAAGGGCGAATGCGTCGGGCTTTAACGTGATCTGTAGCGAAGTCTTGGATCTGCTGTGTCGATGCGCCAATCTCATAGAGAGCATAAAGCGCCATTGGCAAATGGTTGGTAAGCTGCGGCCCATATTCAGGGGAAAGCTGATCGTTCATGTTAATTAAATCTATGACATGTTTTTTCTGCATTTTATGGCCTTCCTGTTGCTGCCTTATGGCGCGCATCTTATCGTCTTTTTGTTATTTGTGGCAAATTATCAGAGTTGCGCTGTTATGTAAAGGTTGTTTGTGTTGTGCGTAGCAATAGGGGGTAATGTAAAGGAAATGTTAAGCTTGACCTGTGTAGAATGATAATGGAGTTCGCTTTAAATGATGCTTTGCTGATTTAACAGTTTCTTTAAAGGCTGATTTTTATTACTATGTATAAAGGCGCTGCATTTCGCGTGCGCCATATTTTCAAATTAAGGTTGTTGCTGTCATGAGTTCACCACAAGATGCATCTGAACAGGTAAATTGGCACTGGCGTAATACAATGCGCCCTTTGCGATTCTTTCAAATGGATTCGCGCGCGGCTTTGCCTTATTTAATTTTATTACCTTATGCGCGTACTGTGACATTGGTGTTTTGTGTGCTTTCAACTGTCGTTTTCTTGGTGCTAGAAAAGCACGGCCTGACATTTCCCGCGGCGCTCAGGGCGCTACGTTCAACTTTAGTTGGCGAAAAAAGACACGCACTTGCGCGTGTTCGCCGCAGAAGATTGAAAGATTTCGGCTAATCACGTAGCGTTTATTCTGTGCGGCGCTTCATATAAATAAATGTAATCTATTGTTGGGCGTTGCGCTTGGAAAAATAACGCGCGCAAGCGCTTTGTAACTCTTTGGCTAGTGCTTTACCTGAATCGCCGCCTGTGCCGCTCATTTTTTTCAACACAATCAATGTTAATGTCTTGTGGTGGGCGCGGACAATTTCAACAGCGTCTTGGTCTAAGGTTTTTATGCGTTCAAGAAAATCGACCATGATATTGGTCATAATGGTCACCAGATCATATTTAAACATCTTGGCGCTGGCTTTTAGGTCAAAAACAGGTTTGAATATTTTGGCTTTATGGGTGTCTAAATCACCTTCCTCGCTTTGTGCGGCGTTTTCGAGCGCTATTTCAAGCTGATCAAGAAATTCTATGGCGACGGGTTTGAAGTCTGATGTTTTTTGGGCGAGGGCATCTTGGCACGCGCGAATTTTGTGATCGTCAATTTTGCCGCGCCCTGCTTTGGTTTGCAAAATGCGGCTCGCAGTGATTACGCGCGCTTTTGTTCTCTCGCCTTCTTCTTGCAATATCATTGCCCTTGATCCTTGCGTGGGTCATGTATGAAAATACATTCTATACGCATTATACGTTATTTAAATTTACTAAAAAAGCTTTTAAAAAAGGTTAACTGACGTTCCACGTTTCGTCGAAATCATCTTCACGGCGACGTGGGCCTGAATAGCGTTCATCTTCCTGTCTGCGGCGGTCAGGGCCGAAATAGCCGTTGTAATCAATGAAGTTGCGCGGGTTGTTTATGACATGCTGTAGACGGCGTGTGAGATCCGTGGCGGTAAAGGGTTTAACAAGAAACTCAGTGACCCCAGCGTCGCGTGCTTCTTCAACCCGTGGACGGGCGCTATAGCCGGTGATGAGAACAATCGGAGCCATACGATTAGGGGATTCGCTGTCATTGCGGATTTGTTTGGTCAGTTCAATCCCGTTAATGGGCTCCATTAACCAATCAACAAGAATAATGTCGGGGTTGTGCAGACGGCAGAGGTCAAAGCCTTGCTTGCCATTGCTTGCCTCTAATACTGTGCCAACCTTAAGCGCTTTGAGTACCGATACAATTAACGTGCGCATTGACTTGGTATCATCAACGACGAGGACTTTTAGTTTTTCAAAGCTGAGACTCATGATAGCGTATCTTTAATAATATGGTCTGTTCAAAATAAATTAGTATAAAATGCAGAAAAGAATACAGGCGTATTTATACACGACGTATCATACGTCTGTACACGTTATAATAGCAAGATTTACAAGAAAGGCAAACCTTATGGATAGGATTGGTAGTGCAAAAACATATTTAAAAACGCTGATGGCGCGTGATGAAGCGTTTAATGCTAAGCAAAGCGGCCTTGAGCATTTTGATGTGGTCGATCCTGCCTATGGCACGGTCATTTGTGCTGTACCTATCATGGATGCGGCGATGATAGAAGGACAGATTGCGGGGGCACATAAGGCGCAAATGAAGTGGGCCGCGCTGGGTTTTGCTGGGCGCGCCGCATTGCTGGATAAATGGCACGACCAAATCGTTGAGCATAAAGATGCTCTAGCGGCATTGCTGACATGGGAACAAGGCAAGCCGCTAGCGGAATCGCAAGCAGAGATTGCATCGACAATAGGGAATGTGCGCTGGTCGGCGCAGCGCTGCGCAGATTCTTATGAACACACAGAGCCTTCTCATATTGATGGGGCGGAGAATATTATTAAATATGAAGCCATCGGCGTTGTTGCGGCTATTACGCCGTGGAATTTTCCAAGCGCGATGGTGACGCGCAAAGCTGCCCCCGCCTTGGCTGCGGGCTGCGCTGTGGTGCTGAAGCCTGCTGAAGATACACCCTTATCGGCGCTGGCCTTATGTGACCTTGCATATCAGGCGGGCATACCGCGTGATGTCTTGCGCATTATCACTTTGGATCGAGACCATGCGGCTTTATTTTCTGAAGTGGCGTTTAAAACCCCTAAAGTCGCGATGGCAAGCTTCACCGGATCAACGGCGATTGGCAAGTTATTGATTAAGGCAAGCGCTGAAAATGTAACCAAGCTGTCTTTAGAGCTTGGCGGCAATGCGCCTTTTATTGTGCGCGCTGATGCTGATTTACAGGCCGCGGTTGCAGGGGCATTTGCTTCTAAGTTTAGAAATGCAGGACAAACATGTATCTGCGCTAACCGTATTTATGTGCATGAAGATGCTTATGATGCTTTTAAAAGCATGTTCGTTCAGAGGGTTAGTCAGGCAAAAATTGGTGATGGTTTTGATTCGGCTGTAGAAATTGGCCCTGTTATCAATCAGCGTGCTTATCAGCGCCTCTGTGCCTTTAAAGATGAACTGGAAGCACAAAATGCGCAAATCTTGCCTGTGCAAAGCGTGGGGCATGATAGCGGACTGTTTTTTGCGCCTTTGGTCTATGAGTGTGATTCGGCCTGCACAGCCCCCCAGCAAGAGATTTTTGGCCCTGTTGCTTGTCTGTATAAATATAGTAATGATGATGCAATGGCTGCGCTTGCAAACGAGACGGAATATGGCTTGGCGGCCTATGTCTATGGCGGTGACAAGGATGCGACTTATGCCCTTGCCGCACAGTTGCAATTTGGTATGGTTGGGATTAATGAAGTGCGTATAGCGGACGCCTCTATACCTTTTGGTGGGGTAAAGCAATCTGGAGTTGGGCGTGAGGGCGGCCAAGATTCTCTTAAAAACTTCATGAATTTAAAATATTTTTGTCGGCGCGACTCGGTATAAACTATGCATATAATTCAACCGTTTAGATATTTAACATAATTTTTGTTTGACTCTTGCACTTAAATATATTAAAAAACTGTTAACTTTCTGATAGAAAACCGCGCATTGCGTGTTGCATATATAAGTACCGTGTGGGAAAACAATTGTTTCGAAAACGGTACTGAGTAACTGGCACAAAAGATGCATTGTATTTTACAGAATACTAGGGTGTGGTGCTGAGTAGATAATACGGTATCTCATTTTTGTAAGCGGGGCTTTTTATAAGCGGGTCAGAGGGTTTTGAATAAAATTTAATGTGTGGGCGGTTGCCTTTATGAGGAGAGAATAAATGGCTAATAATTCAATTAATGTAAATTTTGCACAATCAGACGTTCAAGAAATTAGAATGGGCGCTGAAAATACATTGGAAATCATTCTCAAGGATGGTTCTGTTGTTGGCTATACAGACATGGACACGGCATCATCAAGCAGCTTTCTTATGTTTTCTGATGGCAAGGCGCTTGAGATTGCATCTTTGGTTGATACGCTCGAAAATGGCGAAGCATGGAACATCCTCGATAGTTACATTGTTGAAAACATTGTTATGCCTCTTAATGGCGGCACAGAAAATATTGCCCTCGGTCAGCATTCAATTATGCACTTTGACTTTGACCTTGCAGATGCGATGATCACACAAAATGAAAATACATTAGAAATTGATATGGGCGATGCGGGCTCTATTGTTGTTTCTGGTGTTAACGGCATGGAAGCGATCCAGCTTGCAAATGGCGAAGTTGTAGACCTTAATATTCTCCTCAATGGTTCTACAGACGACGTTGCCCCAGAAGTTGTTATTTATGCAGACGCACAAGACGCAGCTGAGCAAGTTGCAAATATTGAACCAGCATCAGGCGACATTGCCGAGCAGCTTGCTGCGATTGAACCTGCCGCAGGTGACGCGGGCGCAGCGGCTGGTGGCCGTGGCGGTTTTGGTTTTAACTCTTCATTCTCAGCAGAACAAGTTGCGCCACTTAACGAAATTGGCCCACTTAACCCAACAGCGCTACAATACGGTATTTCACTTAGACAAGACCAAGTCTTCCCAGAAGACGAAATCGCAGAGCGTTTGGTTACCCCGCCAGAAGTTGAAAATGAATCAACAACGGCGCTTGAAATCCCATTATCAGCAACGACATTAAACGGCACATTGAGCGTTTCTTTCGGTAGCGATGGCTTCGGCAGCATCACACCAGGCGGCGCAGGTTTTGCACCTTCAGGTTCACTTGCAGGCGGTACCTTGACATCACTCGGTGAAGCGGTACTCGTTTCACAAACGGCGACAGGTTACGCAGGTGCAACAGCATCTGGCCGCGCTGTATTCGAAATTAACTTTGACGCTGTTGGTGATTACGAATTTATCATCCATGACGGTATCGACCACGCTGACCCATCAAACCCAACGGACGTAATCGCGCTTGAATTTGGTTTTATCGCTACAGATGGCGCGGGCGACGCGGCAGAAGGCACATTCACAGTAAACGTTGTTGATAGCGTTCCTGTCGCGGCTGACGACCATGTTTCAATGACCCCGTTCACAGATACAGATGCTGATGGCAATGTCATCACAGGCGTGACAGCGGCGGGCGCAGATACAGATAGTGATGACATCACATCAACCGTAACTGACGTTGACGGCACAGCCGTTACTGTAGGTACACTCATCACGGGTACATTTGGTACATTAGAAATTGGCGCAGACGGCGAATTTGAATATACATTATATAATAACTGGGATGTTCTCGCGGGCGTTGATTACAGCAAAAGCGAAACATACGATTTTGACACATTCACATACACATATACTGACTTTGATGGCGATAGCGACACAGCAACATTAAGCTTTGATGGCTTTGTAGCCGCGCTTCCACCAATGACAGCAACACCAACCATGGTTACTGTGGGTGAAGACCTTAACGCCGCAACAGATAGCTTTATTGTCACTTCTGATGCAAACGCAGTTAATGCAACAAGCCCAGTGGGTGACATTACATCAGTTGCATATAACGGCACATATACAAGCAATGTGGGCACGCTCACATCAAACGGTTCAGCGCTCACAATTTCATCAACAGCGACAGGCCTTGTTGCTACAGACGCGGCTGGCGCAACAGTATTTGATGTTGTGTTCACACAAAACGCAGCAGGCGCTTTTGAATATACATACACACAATATGCAGCGCTTGATCACGAAGAAGGCGGCGCGTCAGATGATACAATGTCTATCAACTTCGGCGTGACAATCACAAATGAATACGGCCTTACAGTTGACAGCACAATCACAGCAAACGTCAATGACGATAACCCAATCGCGCAGGATGATGCCGCAACATTGGCTGATGGCGTAATCACATCATCAGGCAACGTCACAACAAATGATGAAGACACATTCAGTGCGGATATTGACCATACAGTGAACGGTTACACCGTAACGGGCACATTTGGTGTCTTCACTGTCGATGCAGATGGCGAATACACATACACGCTTAACGCGGACTGGGCTGACCACATCACAATTGATTACTCAAAAACAGAGACATACACATTAGAAAGCTTTGATTACACGCTGACTGATGATGATGGCGATACATCTAATGCAACAATCACTTTCAGCAAAACAGTTGAAGAGCTTGATGCGCCAGAGGCTGACCCATCAGCCGTCACCGTAACGGAAGACGCGCCACTTGATGCGACAAATGTACTAACAGCAAATGGCGTTATTGACGCAACAACAGATAACGGCGCATTGACATCAATCACTTACAATGCAGGCACATTCACAAGCAACCTAACAGGTAACCTGCTTTCAAATGACGTTGCGGTGAATGTAACGTCAATGACAAACGGCATTATCGGTCAGACAGCATCTGGCGATGTGATCTTTGATGTTGTGTTCTCTCAAAACGCGGCAACAGGTAAATTTGAATATACATACACACAATATGCATCACTTGACCATGAAGAAGGTTTAGCAACGGATGATACGATGGCACTTAACTTCGGTGTGACCATCACTGATGAATACGGCCTTAGCACAACGACAACGGTTACAGTAAACGTTAACGATGATAACCCACTTGCAAATGACGATAGTGATCACCTTGCAGATGGCGAAACAGTTGCAGATGGTAACGTTCTTGATGATAACGGTAATGGCGCAGATGAATTAAGCGCGGATAATGCAAATCAAGTATCGCTTGTTTCTAGCGCAACAGGTAAATATGGCGACTTGACGATCTTCGCTGATGGCTCATACACATATACGCTTCACGCGAACTGGGCGACGACAGCGGGCGTTGATTTCTCAAAAACAGAGACATACACATTAGATAGCTTTGATTATCTTCTTACTGATGGTGATGGCGATACATCTCAGGCTACGCTTGATTTCACAAAAACTGTGAATGAGCTTGATGGCCCAACAATAGAAGCAGAAGACGAAGTTCTTACAGAAAAGCGTGATGCTGACCCAAGTAAAATTGGTGAGCTTGGCATTTCAGGCGAAAATGGCGGTGTGGAATCAATTGTGTTCACAGGCACATTTGACGCAACGGGCTCACTTGAAAATGGCGCGCTATCCTTCAAAGGTACGCCAATCACAACATCATATGTTGACCATGTTTTCACTGGTATGGCTGGAGCGGTTAAGGTTTTCGAAATCACGCTAAACGAAGCAACTGAAAAATATGAATTCACATTGTTTGAAACATTAGACCACGAAGTTGAAAATGTGGCTGACGACATCACATTGTCATTCGAAGTTCAGGTTACTGATGATTATGGCCTCAGCGCAACAGATTCAATCGACATCAAAATCGTGGATGATCTACCAGTTGCTGAGAACGACACAGACAGCTTGGCTGATGGCGTGAACACCGTTTCTGGTAACGTAATCACTGGCGATGATATAACAGGCGCCGGTGCAGATCAGTTAAGTGCTGATGATAATAACTTGGCCATTGCGAAGACGTATGTCGGCGACCATGGCGACCTTATCCTCGGTGCGAACGGCGCGTATACATATACGCTGCATAGCGACTGGGATGCGGGCGTGAATTACGCAACAGGCGCAACGCTTGTTGATACGTTCACCTACACATTAATTGATGGTGATACAGACACAGACACAGCAACATTAACAATCACGAAATATGTTGATGCACTAGACGCGCCAACAATTGCAGGTATTGATAAGGAGCTTACAGAAGCGCGTAATGCTGACCCATCAGTCACGGGTGAAATTGAGGTTAGTGGCGCGAATGGTAGCGTCGCTTCACTTGAGTTCGTTGATGGTACATTTGATGCGTCAGGTTCTCTTGAAAACGGCGCGTTCACATTCCAAGGCACACCAATTGTAACAACGCTTACAGGCGGTGATACATTCACAGGTATGGCTGGCGCAGTGAAGGTCTTTGAATTGACACTGAACCCAACAACATCTGAATATACATTCACATTGCTTGAAACATTCGATCATGAAGTTGTTGGCGCTGCTGACGAAATCACAGTGTCATTTAATGTTAAAGTGACAGATGAATATGGCTTTACAGCAACAGATACGATCAATGTTGATGTCATTGATGCGCTGCCAGCTGCGAAGAATGACTTTGATACGCTTGGCGATGGTGAAACTGTTGCAATAGGCAATGTTCTTTTTGATAACGGCACGGGCGCAGACGTCCTAAGTGCTGATAATGAGAATACTGTTGATTTAGTTTCTCACTATGTTGGTGATTATGGCGACTTAACGCTTAATACGGATGGTAGCTATACATACACATTACATGCGGATTGGGACGATGGCGTAGATTACGCGACAGGTGCAACACTAAAAGACGACTTCACATACAAGCTGATCGATGGTGATGATGATACAAGCGAAGCTGTTTTGACAATTACAAAAACAGTTGATGCCCTAGACGCACCTGAAATTGACGTTACAGATAACTGCGTTACAGAAGACCTGCCAATGGGTAAGGTTGTTAACGGTAACTTGAATATCTCTGGTGAAAACGGCAGCATCGTTTCTATTAAGCCTGTTGATGGCAGCTTCTCTTTCGGTGGTTCATCAACTGCGCCAACATTATCGCATAACGGCGTAGCGGTTACAGTCGCGATTATTGGCAACAGCTTTGTCGGTACAGCCGGCGCAACAACAGTGTTTGAATTGTCAATCGACCAAGCAAATGAAACTTACACATTCGAACTCTTCGAAACATTAGATCATGCAGATGAGACATCAGCTGACATTATCGACCTTGATTTTAAAGTCGAAGTTACTGATGCATTTGGCCTCACTGCGCAAGATACAATTGATATCTGCGTTATTGATGATGTGCCTGTGGCAAATGACGATGTTGTGAAGTTCAACGCAAATGACGATATAGCAACAGGAAATGTTGTCACAAATGACGAACTAAGTGCTGACCTTGATAACCATGTAACTTCTGTGAAATATGATGGTGTAAATTACGACGTACCATCAACAGGTGACCTTGTTATTGATGCTGAAAACGGCACATTAACAATCGATGCGGATGGTAACTACGAATACGATCTGAAAGATGATCTGTTATTCAAGGAAACAACATACACATTCACAAAAACAGATCCTGCAGGCAGTGACGCTGGCGGCGACATTAAAAATGTTGAAACATCATTTAACGAAGATACTGGTGAATTCACATTTGAAATGGTTATCGCAAACCCATATGGCCGCATTACAGAAGGCTTCACATTGGCGCTGAACAATGGCCCGAACCCGAAAGGTCACGGCGGCGAGCTTGCATTATTCTACTTTGATGCATCAAACGGCGCGCCAGTGGTAAGCGTTTATGCATATAACGGCATGAACACACAGACAAGCTGGAAAGACGGCGATGCAGCAGGCGGCATTCAAGCACCTGATCAAATCGCATCATCTTTGGCGACAGACAGCCCATTCACTTCAATTACAGCGACAATTGATGCGAACGGCAACCATGTCTACACATTCTCAATGGATGCAACAGGCGTGAATAACTTTAACCCAACATATGGTAATGCAGCGGACTGGACTGGCATGGCATTTGATGATGCACTAGGTATCTGGTTACACCCATCGGCTGATATGGTCACACGCTATGACGCAGATGGTTACCTCACACAGTGGGATACATGTGCAACGGGTTACTATGACACAAGCAACGAAACAACAACCAAAGAAGTTGTTTGCCGTGAATGTGCTGGCGATGTGTTTGAATACACACTTACAGACAGCGATGGTGATAGCAGCACAGCGAACCTTGCTATTAAGGCATGTCCGCCAACCTTTATTGTTGGTGAAAATGTTGATGATGTTACAGGTCAAACAACTGAATATCGCGTTGGTGACGATGCGGGCGTAATCATGGGCGGCGAAATGGCTGACGTATTGGTTGGTGATGTTGGCGGCTCTACATATATTCCACCAGTACCGCAGGATTACAACTTCGTACTTATCCTTGATACATCGGGTTCAATGGGCTCAAAAACAGGCAGCTCACGTTTGAATAAACTGATTGCGGCAGTGGAAAGCCTTTCTGATGATTTGGCAGCATATGATAACGGCGCGATCCGTGTTCATATCTCACCATTTGGTTCAGATTCATTCCCATCTGCGACATTTGATATCACAGACCAAGCAAGCGCAGATACGCTTGTAAACTGGCTCAAAAACACAATGGCTATTGGCGGCTCAACAAACTATGAAGCGGCATTACAAGAAGCTATTGGCTGGCTTGAAACACCATCTGCGCCACTTGGCGGCAACGCTGAAACATATACTTATTTCATCTCTGATGGTGAGCCAAATAAATATGTGTTGGATAGCGGCGCACTTAACTCTGGTCACGATACTGCGGGCGCAATTGGTCAATATACAGGCAGCGATGGCACGAATGAGGCGGCGATTATCAAATCATTGAGCACTGAAGTTATCGGCGTTGGCATTCAGCTAAACAGCACAGCATTAAGCCGTATTGATCTAATTGACAGCGATGGTTCATCTTTGAACATCACAAACCCTGATGATTTGACAGCGGCGCTTAAAAACTCAAACCCAATTACTGGCCTTAGCGCTGTGGGTGATGATGTTCTTAACGGTAATGAAGGCAATGATGTAATCTTTGGTGACAGCCTTAATTCTGATGCGCTTGGCGCGGCTGAAGGCATCGCAGCAACAGAAGGTTCTGGCTGGGAAGTTTTTGCTAAACTTGAAAATGGCGAAGGCAACACAGCGAATTGGGATCGTGATGATACACTTGAATACATCATCAACAACGCCGAAGAACTTGGCGCTGAGACAAATATTGGCGGCACAACACGCGGTGGCGGTGATGATGTAATCTCAGGCGGCGCGGGTGATGATATTATCTTCGGTCAAGAAGGCAATGATGTAATCTCAGGCGGCGCAGGTAATGATGTACTTTACGGCGGCAGCGGCAACGATACATTCATGTTCGAAGCGCTTACAGACGGCCTTGATACAATCAAAGACTTTGAAGTTGGCCAAGACAATCTTGATCTTTCATCTTTGGTGTCAATCACTGACCCGCTTACACAGTCAATCGCAGACTTTGTTTTCGCTAATGATGACGGCGCAGGTAACACTGTTGTTTCAATCGACAGCGCAGGCAGCGGCAACGCAGCGAACGCAACAGCAGTTGCAAGCCTTGAAGGTGTTGATGTTGACCTGAACGACTTGATTGCAAGCTTGCTTGTTGCATAAGGCATCACGTTAGACATTTAGAATTTTATTAGGCCGGTGGGGATCTCACCGGCCTAATTTTTGTGGAGTGTAAAAAACAAGCAGGCCTTTACTTGACATAATATTTAGGTTGTGTTAATTTTCATAAACTTCTAAACGGTGAGTGCTGTGTTATGACGACCTTAATCGAGAAAACCAAAGATTTCAATTTAGAGCAAAATTTTGTTGACCATATTAAGATATTAAAACAAAAAACATTTGCGACAGCAGTGCGCGATGAAGCAAATCATTTACGCCCATTTTTTGATGCTTTGGCTGAATATGTTACAGATTGTCCCGTTGATTATAATAAAAATCGTGAAGCTGTACGCTTTTCAAGCGCGCCAACAAAGCAGTTAAAAAGATTGTTCAAAAACGGCCAGACATTAAATGTGTCGGCGGATGAAATTTTCCACGCTTTTACCAATATCGCGCATAAATATAAATCGCTTGTCTTAAGTGATGTGTCGATTACGACAATGCAAAAATTTCGTAAGTTTTCAAGGAGTTACACCGAATCTTCTTTTTTCTATGATGGCGAGAAAACAGTCGCTTTCCCAGGCCCTGATAACCTCGCGTCTTTTGGTGGCTGGGGCTTTGCCCAAGTTTGGCGGCCAGAGAGCGAAACGCGGATAACCTTGCCTGTATTAGGGCTAACAGATCGTATTAAATTTGATGAATTGCGCATTGATAATGGCGCGCTTATTCGCTCATTGGAATCCATTAACCGTATTTGTAATCACGACTGGCTGCACCACCTAACGATGCCGAAAGTCAATAACACAGTTGTATTCTCAAACGCGCGTGGTCATTTCGGGCATAATATTGATAATGCTCTAAGCCGCGTCCCTCAGCTTAATGATACGGGTGCAGAGGCTTATGAAGCCTTTTGCATGAAAACCCATGCAGCGCTGTTGAAAACAGAAACGGCGCGCCCTATTTGGCAGAAATTAGAACAGCAAGTTCATGAATTTAGTGCAAATCTTAGTGAAAATTTCGCATATTTACGCGGCCTTAAAGGTGATAAATATCAGGACTATAAAGCGCTGCATTATTTAGCGATCTCAACAGCGCGCGTTTTGCGCCGCGTTGAACCGATTGAAAGCCCCCTGACTCAGACATTCCTTAAATCAGTACTCGGCATGTCAACGCGCGGCAATGGCGCTGTACGTCATGCGCGTGATGATGTCTGGAAAACGCGCGCGGCGGACTGGGCTTCTTACCCACGTCAAGCGAGTAAAACCTTAACGGCGCAATATGAGAAAACAGGCTTATTTACAGATATTTTCCGTGACAATGCCCATACGCGTGCGAACCAAAAGAATGCAACGGAAATTGTCGGTGCTTTACAGAGCGGCTTCCCCCGCCCTAAAGCGCGCCCTAAATGGGAAAATGAACCACGCGCCTTGGCTGCAAATGTTTAAATGCCAATATTAAGCCAATATGAAGAAAGCAAAGTGAGCTATTTAAGTGAACATTTTAATCAATATCTCTGCGCTGCTTATCAAATTCCCCATGATGAGGCCGTGGCGCGTGAAGCGCAAAGTTTAGAGCCGCATTTTACGGCGCTAGCTGAAATGTTGAATGCGCGCGCGCAAGGCAAAGAAGCGCCATTTGAAGGCGCGGATTTCAGCGCGATGTTTACGGCTATGGCACGTGAAAATGGCTCGCTGATCCGCTCATCCTTTATTGTCACCGACGCAGCAAGCTTTATTGATTTTGCGCAAAATGATTGCAGCCCCTACTATAACGGCGAGGGGCACACATGTTACCCACCTGCGACAAGCCTTGATAAGCGCCAAAAAATGGGCTTCGCACAATTGTTGCG
Organism: Micavibrio sp. UBA2705; assembly: GCA_002354205.1. GTDB lineage: Bacteria > Pseudomonadota > Alphaproteobacteria > Micavibrionales > Micavibrionaceae > UBA2705. The sequence continues at coordinate 22,346 of DELD01000050.1, forward strand.
GCTTAACTCAGACACTCGCATCACCCAGCCAGTATTGAGCCTGAATAACGATTATATTCATGATGCACAGGATTTGCAGACGCAGAAATTAATTACAGGGCTAGAGGATCTATATGGCATAACCACCCATGACTGGCTGCATCATATGACTATGTATGTCGTCAGTAATCATCAAATTGTCAAAGCCAATAAATTCGCGCCCTTAAAAGACGCTATGCGCACTTGGAACAGGGCGATGGATGTAGCAGAGCCGCGCTATAAGCAAAGTGCGTATGAGGCTTGGGCGGTGTTAACCCACAGCGCGTTGCTTGCGCGCTCTGCGCCGCTCGCCGCCGCTTTAAATGAAAGCAGAGACCATTTTATCGCGACCGCAAAACAAAAGGCTGAAGATCTCAGCGCTGAAACTGATGGTGAATATCGGGGGGCGGCTTACCAAGAACTAGCTTATATTTTCCATCTTGGCGCATCTTCACTGCGTTATGTTGCGCACCCATCTGCGCCTATTTTTACCCCTGTTTATGATGCTTTTGAGCGCTTGATGGAAAATGCGCAGCTGCGCAGCGCCATGAGTGAAATTATTGGCAATAAAGACGCTGTGCGTTCAAGCGCGGCATATCAAGCGCATTTATGCGCATCAAACAGTGTCACGACTTTGTTTGAAAACAGCCCCTCTGCCGCTGCCCAACGCGCAAAAGTCAGCGCCTATACCGCAGATGTGTTTGACATGATGCGCACGCATTATACGCTGCCATCGCTCTAGGCCGTAGCGCTGCGGCGTTGATATCGCTTGATCTCAGCTAAAAACTCTATATATGTTATAGCCATGTTAAAATTTACTGTGCTAATATAAAATAATGAATACAACGTCTCATTTAAAAACGGTGAAACGCGGCCTGTCCGTCCACCATATTTCAAAAAGCTATAAAAAACGTCCCGTGCTGCGGGATGTGAGCATGTATATCCAGCCAGGTGAGGCTGTTGCCTTGCTTGGGCCGAACGGCGCAGGTAAAACCACCAGCTTTTATATTGTCACTGGCCTGATTAACCCTGATAGCGGTCAGGTGATGCTTGATGGTACGGACATTACCCACATACCCATGTATCGCCGTGCGCGGCTTGGTATTGGTTACTTGCCGCAGGAATCATCTATTTTTCGCGGCTTGAACGTTGAGGACAACATTCGCGCAGTTTTGCAGGCGCAAAATGATTTGTCGGCGCGCCATCAGGAAATCTTCCTCGAAGAATTATTGGCTGAATTTTCGATTGAACATTTACGCCGCACTCCTTCAATCTCTCTTTCAGGCGGAGAGCGCCGCCGCGCAGAAATTGCCCGCGCGCTTGCTGGTCGCCCGCAATTTATTTTGCTTGATGAACCCTTAGCGGGGATTGACCCCATTGCGGTGAGCGATATTCGCGGCCTTATTGCCCAGCTTAAAAACCGTGGTATTGGCGTGTTGATTACAGATCATAATGTGCGCGACTGCCTTGGCATTGTTGATCGTGCCTATATTCTTCATGATGGGCGCGTCTTAATGGAAGGCACGCCCGAAGATATCGTCAGCCATGAAGACGTTAGAAAAGTTTATCTCGGCGATGGATTCTCGCTTTAATTTTACCCAATAAGTGATACACTACGCAGATGAGTAAGTTATCCCAAAATATTAATCTCAAACAAGGTCAAACGCTGGTGATGAACCAGCAGATGCAACAGGCGATTAAGCTTTTGCAGCTCTCGAACCTTGAGCTGAATGAATATTTAGAAGAAGCTTTAGAGGCCAACCCTCTGTTAGAAAAAGTCGACAACAAAGATTCGCATGACAGCATAAGTGATGGCGGCTCAGCTGATAACGATTCGATGGATGATAACTTTGCGCAGGATGACTGGAAAAAGGAAAGCGCGAGTAATAGCGATTCTACCCCAGAGCATGCTGCGCAGGACGACGCGCAAAGCGGTGGGGCTGACACGCAGGATTTTGATGCTGGCGCAGAAGCTATGGGCAGCGGGTCAGGTGGTTCACACCAATTTGATGACGCAGAGTATTCATTTGAAAACCGCCTCAGCAGCGAACCTTCGCTGCGTGAGCATTTGATGAACCAGCTCCATATTCTCACCGAAGATGCGCGTGACCGCCTTATCGGCGCATTGTTGATTGATCAGCTTGACGAAGCGGGCTATTTGCGCGCAGACCCTGAAGATTTAGCGGCGCGGCTTGATTGCTCAGAAGAGCGCATTATTAAACTGCTGACAAAAATGAAGCATTTTGACCCCGCAGGTGTCTTTGCGCGTGACTTGGCGGATTGCCTTGCCATGCAGCTTGATGAAGCAGGGCAGCTCGATTCCCCGATGCTGCGCTTGCTTGATAATTTAGACCTGCTTGCCGCGCGCGAATGGGATAAACTGGTTAAGGCCTGCGATGTGAACCGTGAATATCTTAATGATATGATCGATGAAATTAAACGTATGCAGCCCAAACCGGCAAGCGAGTTTGATCATTTTGTTGTCCAAACTGTTATTCCAGAAGTGCTGATGAAAGCGCGCCCTAAAAACCTTGGCGGCGGCTGGCGGGTTGAACTTAACAATGCAACCTTACCCAAAGTGCTTGTAAACCAAGAATATTATACCGAGGTCGCCAGCAAAGCGAGCCGTAAGGAAGATAAAGAATTTTTATCAACCCAGATCCAATCCGCTAACTGGCTTGTGCGCGCCCTTGATCAACGCGCACAGACGATACTGAAAGTCGCGAGCGAGATTATTGAGCAGCAAAGCGCGTTCTTTTTATATGGCATTGAATTTTTACAGCCGATGAATTTAAAAGACATTGCCGAAGAAATTAAAATGCATGAATCGACGGTATCACGCGTGACAACCAATAAATATATAGGCACGCCGCGCGGCATTTTTGAGCTCAAATATTTCTTCTCAACCGCGCTGATTGGCGCAGATGGCATGGTGCATTCGGCGGAGGCTGTAAAGTCAAAGATCAAAGATATGATTGATAACGAAGATGCAAGTGCCGTGCTTTCCGATGATAAAATTGTCGATAAACTGCGCGAAGATCAAATTGATATTGCCCGCAGAACGGTTGCAAAATACCGCGAAGCGATGCATATACCGTCTTCCGTACAGCGCCGAAAAATGAAAAAACAATAAAACTCTGTATAGATTGCATCTGCTGGTATGAAAATATTGCCATTGTGTTCGTAAGCTAGATACAATACACTGTGCTTCTAAAGCATTTCGCGATAAATAATCTACAGATATGTCATTATGCTAAAAAAACAGATTCAAATTATTTCTCTTATGTCGGCTTTACTCCTTACAGGTTGTGAGGCGGCTTCTATTATTCGTAACGATTCACCGCAAGTTGTGGCCTCGCCTGATCGGGTTTCCGTGATGCTTGCAGATGCTGCTGATAAAGCAAGCACTGCTTTAGAAACACTTGCCGCGATTGAACAATATAACGCGCCGCGCGTTGCTACGCAGGCTCCAAAAGATGTACCAAGTGAACTGAACCGCGCCGTAACAATTGATTGGCTCGGCCCAGTAGAACAAATTGGTAAGACTTTAGCTGACCAATCTGGTTACAGATTTGTTGTCCTTGGCGACGTGCCGCCTGTGCCTGTTGTGGTTGATATTGATGTTGAAAACCGTCCAATTATCGAAGTTATGCGCAATATTGGCTTACAGCTTGGTCGCCGCGCGGATCTGAAATTAGATTCAGCACGCCGCGTTGTTGAAATTAATTACGCGCCAGTTTCAGGTATGTAAGATAACGGCGCAAGGCTTTTGCTTCTGCGCTGTTTAATATGGGATAGAACACATGAATTTTTCTGGGAAATCTATGGATATGAAGAATAACAAGTTTTTCTTGGGCGCAGTTGTCTTGGGAACGCTCACTTTTTCAGCTATTGGCAGTGCCTATGCCAAGGACAAAGCCCCAGAGGTGACCTTAGAGCCACCACCTGCAATGAAAACTTTACAAAGAATTGAAGCCAGCAATGAAGGCGAAGACTTTGCTGAAGGCACAATGCCGATTGATATTCGCCGTGATGCCGTGATCGAAGCTGCTTTATCATTTGGCGCGCGTGGCGGCCTTGCTATGCGTACTTTCGAAATTAACCAAGAACTTGAGCGTCAAACAGGCGCAATGGACAAAGTTTATAACTTTAGAAGCTTGCTGATTGCAGCGCCTTCTGGCTTGTTAATTGAACCGCCGGTTATTTCTGAATCTATTGATGCGATGATTATTGATACAGATGGCCAATCAGCCGCAGTATCTGACCGTATTTATAATATTAACAGAAATGCAAAAATCGTCACGACATCGCGCGACTGGCGTGAATACCTCAAGCGTGATTGGGGCAAAGTCAAAAACCCACCTGATATCCTTATGCCGCAAGATGATGAAGAGCGCGAAATTTGGAAAGAAAAAGTCGCAGAAGGCTGGAAAAGTGGTTACGAACAAGCGGATGAAACATTCGAATCTGATCTATCACGTTTGATTGCTGACTTCAGTGGCATGGTACGTTATCGTAAACTTTTGGCGCAAGGCATGGTTTCTTCGCCTTACGCAAACCAAGTCGATCGCGGCGTTACAGGCGGCGGTTATCAAATGCGTGTTGGTGATCGCGCGATCCAGCTCACAGGCACTCCACAACTTATAAGCGGACATGATCAATGGAAGCCCGCAAACCGGTAAGCCTCCTTAAGGGAGAAGACAATATTGCCGAAACATGGCCGGATGAACCCGACCGTTTTCGCGCTGAGCACGTTGATGCCTATTTATTGTGGTGCGTCAATAAAGGTGCGTCTGATGTAACCATTCAAACAGATCGCCCTGGTTATAACGATATTTCAGGTGTTCTCTACCCTGGTACATATCGCCCAATTGATGCGGCAGATATGAACGTTTTCATTGTTAAAATATACGGCCCTGATGCCGCGGCGCGCCTAGCCTCTGGTACGGATTTGGATGTCTCTTACGAAATTCGCCCTGACCGATATACCCGCATACGTTTTCGCGTAAATATCACTGCCGTATTATCCAAAGGCCGTGACGCCGTGCAAATTACTATGCGTAGCTTGCCCAGCGAGCCGCCGACAATGGAAGCGCTCAATATCGAGCAAGAAATCATTGATAATTGGGCGCCGCGCCAAGGCATGGTGGTCATTACGGGGCCGACAGGTTCTGGTAAGTCAACATTACTTTCTGCCGGTAACCGTATGCTACTAGAGCGCGTTCATGGCTGCGGTAAAATGCTGACCTATGAATCGCCGATTGAATATACCTATGACACAATTAAATCGCCACGTTCATTGGTGTCGCAAACTGAAATCCCCAAACATTTGCCTGACTTTGCCGCCGGCGTACGTAATGCATTGCGGCGTAAGCCAGAAATTATCTTGGTCGGTGAAGCGCGTGATAAAGAAACGATTTCAGCGGCCATCGAAGCTGCGCAAACAGGCCATGCGGTTTATACCACGACGCACACGACGGGCGTTGCCTCAACTGTACGCCGTATGATTACGACCTTTGACACGACAGAACGTAATGAGCGTGCCTTTGCGCTGATGGAAACATTGCGCCTTATTGTCACGCAGGCGCTCGTCCCTAAAATTGGCGGTGGGCGTTTGGGTCTGCGTGAATGGATGATGTTCCCTGCGAATGTCCGTGAAAAACTTCTCGATATGGAGTTTGATGACTGGACGAATGAGATTCAGCGTATGATTCCTTCTTATGGGCAAACAATGATGAAATCTGCAACGCAGGCTTTTGAAGACGGCTTAATCGAAAAGCGTCACTACCTCGCCCTCACCGCAGGCGAAGGCGGCCACTAAGTTTAATCAAATTTTTTGTTATTTACCATATGCTTATGGAATATGTTTGTGTTCCATTCGGCGATGGGTTTATCCTTTTTATCAATGAAACACGCCAGTTAAAGGCGGGTGATAGAGATCATATAAAATTGAGATAAGGTGTAGTAACAATGAGTACAAGTAAATTAAAAGTCGCATTAGCATTTTCATCAGCCATTGCATTATCAGGATGCGCGACAACAATCAGCACAGCATATGACCAAGCCAAGGGTTACACAAATCAAGGCTTATCAGCACTAAACAATCAAACGCATGACCGTGCCACAGGTATCACTTATGATGATGCGACGGGTAAGCCGTCTTTGGTAACAGATAGCGAAGGCGCCGCATCATGTACCGCATCAAATGAACTGCGCGGTGAAGTAAAACACATTATCGCGACCAAACAATCACAGGCGGCTTTAATGGTTGCTCATACAAAATTCCAAAATGAAACACAGACATGCGCGCAGTTTACTGCATTTAAGCTTGGTGACAAATTTGGCTGCGCACTTGAAAATGGCCGCGCTATCGTTAAAGCAACAGGCACAGCGCCAGCGACGGCAAGTGAATGTTCTGATGCCAATATCATGGAGCGCCTAAAACAGATCAAGACAAATGAATATATGCCAGGCGGCAAATATAATCCCTAAAACTGAGACGTTTTAAAAGTGACGTTTTGCCCTTCTGCGTTTCTCCCTGCAGAGGGGCTTTTTTATCCTGATGGTGCAAAATTAATTATCGTTGCTTTTTTGCTGATAAAGCGAAAGCCCTGCGGCGATTTGCAAGGCATCTGCGGCGCTAATTTGTCCTGTATAGAGCCCTTCGCCAATCAATGCACCTGCAATGCCGCTTTCGGCCTCACGCGCGATGGAAAGCAAGTCTTCCATATGGTTTAATTTACCCGCATAGAAAACGGGGCAAGTTGTTTTCTGCGCTAATGTGCAGCAGGCGCGCATATCCAAACCTGGCTTTTCAATCTCACCAGTTTTTTGATCGCTCGTTTCACTATACAAAATAGCATAAGCGCCATATTCACCAATGCTCGCGGCAATTTTATGCAGGTCAAACTGTGTGACATTGCCTTTCTGCGCAACATCAAGCTTATCTGCATTGGCATGAAGGTGCACAGCGATTTGGTCAGGGTAAAGGCTGCAAGCCTGCTGAATAAAGCCATGGTCGATCAACGCCAAATTATTAAGCGTCAGGCGGCTTAGCCCTTCGCCCATCAGACGATCAACGCTTGATATATCTTGGATTGCGCCTTCAAACGCAACGGGTACATCAACCGCGCCAATAATCTGCGCGATTGTTTCAAGGCACTGCGCGTCAATGTCAGTGTCTAGGCTTTGAATATACAGCCATGAAAATCCCATTTTGACCAGCTGGGTCGCGATTTCAGCGGGGCTAGCAATCGCGCTGCCAATAACATCTTGAAATTGGTGTAACGACTCTCCGTCTTTAATGACGATCTTTGGAAAAATCAGCATCGGTTTGCCTTAATTATTTTTGCTGTGTTTACGCGGCCTGTGGACGCAGTGGGCGTTCAAGCATCTTATTAACAACATCACGGATTGGCGCGCCTTCGTTCAGGCATTCATAAACCGCCTGCGCAATCGGCATTTCAATCGCATGGTTTTTTGCCATCACCATTAATGCTTTCGATGTATGTACGCCTTCTGTCACGGCATTACGCTCAGACATAATGTCTTCAAGGCTGCGTCCTGAACCCAAATGTGAACCTAATGAAAAATTGCGTGACTGCATTGATGAACAGGTTAAGACCAAATCACCAAAGCCGCACATCCCCATTAATGTTTCTTTCTTTGCGCCCATTGCTGATGCAAGGCGGGCGATTTCGGCAATGCCGCGCGTCATTAACGCCGCGCGCGCATTTTCGCCAAGACCGAGGCCATGCACCGCGCCGCAGGCAATTGCGACCACGTTCTTAATTGCGCCGCCAAGCTGTGCGCCGATAATATCTTTAGTTAAATAAAGGCGTAAATTACGGCTGCTAAGCGCATCAATAATCTCTTTGCCCTGATCGGCGTTTTTATAGGCGAGCGTCATTGCGCTTGGTAGGCCTTTGGCAATTTCAGCGGCAAATGTTGGGCCTGTTAATACGCCAATAGGTGAATTTGGAATTTCTTGCTCTGCGACTTGTGACATTAAAAGGCCGCTTTCCATTTCAATGCCTTTGGAACAAATCAACACAGGCTGATCTTTACGCAAAGATGATTTCATGGATTGCAAGGTCGCGCGCAAATGCTGCGCAGGAACAACGATCAATAAAATATCGCTATTCGTGACTTCTGATATGGAATCGCTCACTTTAATGGCGCTATCAATTTTAATGCCCGGTAAGAACTGGTTGTTTTCATGGTTTTTTTGCATATGTGAAACAAGCTCTGCTTCACGCGCCCATAATGTTACATCACGTCCAGCAGCGCGAATCACTTGCGCCAAAGCTGTACCCCATGCACCTGCCCCTATAATACCTACTGTTTGCATTGAATTTCCTATTTTAATTTACACGTAACTCTATTTATTCCCACTCGGTTTTATAACGCGTTTTATGCTTTTACGCCAGCGCCGATGCGTTTTGCCGCTGTTGGGTCTAAAGGCCAACGTGGGCGGGCGGCAAAATCAAGTCCATCAATCATGCCGCGGTTAAAACGCTCCCAACCTGCCCAAGCGATCATCGCGCCATTATCTGAACAAAGCTGTATGGGAGGTGCTATTAAGGACATTTCATGCCCCGCCGTCAAGTCTTCTAATGCGGCGCGGATAAAACGGTTCGCGGCAACGCCTCCTGCAATCACCAGTGAGGGCTTGATATTATTGGCTTCAAGGGTTTCACCATATTGTGTTTTATAGTAGTCAATCGCGCGCCCGACTTTCTTGTTTAGCACGCCAATAATCGCTTGATGGAAGCAATAGGCAAGCTCTTGCGCTTGATGGGTGGTAATCTCTTGCCCTGTAATTTTGTCAATATGGTTACGCATCGCGGTTTTTAAACCAGAAAATGAAAAGTCCATATTATCGTGATGAATTAAGGGGTGGGGTAAATTGTAACGCCCGATAATGTCATCTGGCGCGCAGCCTTCATCGGCGCAGCGGGTAATATATTCTTCTGCCAGCTTTTGTAAATGCGGCCCGCCAGGGTATGGCAGCCCCATCATCTTTGCGGTTTTGTCGAAAGCTTCACCAAGCGCGTCATCTAGTGTCGTGCCGATGCGTTTATATGTGCCAATATCCTCGGCGATAAGTAATTGTGAATGACCGCCAGACACCAATAAGCATAAATAGGGCATCGGCGCATCATCGGTGAGCCGTGCGGTCAGTAAATGCGCTTCTAAATGATTAACGGCAATAAAGGGTAGTTTATGGGCGGCGGCAATGGCTTTGCCTGCCATCATGCCAACCATAACCCCGCCAATCAGACCAGGGCCGCATGTCGCGGCAATGGCTGATAAATCACTATAGGCAAGACCAGATTTTTGCATCGCGCCGTGGATAAGCCGATCCATATGGTCAAGATGCGCACGCGCCGCAATTTCAGGGACAACGCCGCCAAATTCAAGGTGTTCGTCAAATTGTGATGAGATCAAATTCGCCATGATGTGACCATCATCGCGGATGATCGCGACGCCTGTGTCATCACAGCTGCTTTCTATGCCCAATACATACTTGCTCATTTGCTCAAATACTCATATAGTCCGGTTCTAAACTGTGTTTTTAAGCAATTTGTGCTGAAGATACAAATAAATTCTTACTTTGAGTATGGCTAAGGTGGTTATGGCAGAACAGCTTATTCGCATCGGGACAAGAGGCTCAGCGCTTGCAATGTTTCAATCCAATATGGTGAAAGCCGCATTGGAAAAGCATAATGCAGGCGTAAAGGTCGAACTAATCGAGATTAGAACGTCAGGTGACTGGAGCCCCGCTATGGGCGAAACCCGCCTATCCGCAC
>DELD01000050.1:32453-44995 GCA_002354205.1 Micavibrio sp. UBA2705
TAGGGGCGAACCCCGCCTATCCGCACAAGATGGCGGCAAAGGCCTGTTCTGCAAAGAAATAGAACAAGCTTTGTTTGAAAAACGCATTGATATCGGCGTTCACTCCCTTAAAGACATGCCTGCTTACCTGCCTGATAGCCTTGTTATGAACCATTATATGCGCCGCGAAGACCCACGCGATGTGTTTGTATCTTATAAATATAAATCTATTGATGATTTGCCAGAGGGTGCCTTGGTAGGAACGTCAAGCGTCCGCCGTCAATCATTCTTACTCCATAAGCGCCCTGATTTAAAAGTCGTGCCGTTTCGCGGTAATGTGCCAACCCGCCTTGAAAAAGTCGCAGCTGGTCAGGTCGATGCAACATTTTTGGCGCGCGCTGGTTTAAACCGATTGGGCCTTTATGATAATCAATTTACGACTTTGGATGTTGATGGTTTCTTACCGGCTTGCGGGCAGGGCATTGTCGCCATTGAATGCCGTGCCGAAGACCGTGATTTGCAGCGCTGCCTTGACCCATTGCAATGTGAGGAAACAGCCATCATTGCCGCGGCAGAACGCGCAATTTTAAAAACGCTGGATGGCTCCTGCCGTACGCCCATTGGCGGTTATTGTATCATTAAAGACGGCAAGCTGCAGGTTGATGCGCAAATTGGCGCAGAAGATGGCAGCGAGATTTGGCACGAAGCGGGTGTAAGTGATGAAGTCTCTATTACCGCCGCCCTCGCATTGGGTACGCAGCTCGCCTTAAAAATAAAAGCGCGCGCACCATCTGATATATTTTTAGAAGATTATGAATGTGGCTAAAGACAACGCCTATTATCAAAACCATAAAGTTGTTATCACCCGCCATGCGCAAGGTGCGGATGATTTCGCCGCCGCTTTAAGCGCCGCGAACACCCAAATCATAACATTACATCAGCCTGTTATCTCGATTGAGCATTTCCCATGTACTTTAACGGATAATGAAAAGGCCTCAACACTGATTACCACTTCAAAGCAAGCGGATGAAGCCGCGCAGCGCGCGGGGCTCACCGCACATTATGGCATAAATAATGCGCAGGGCATTGATGATGTCAGTGCCTTAATGGCTGATGTTAAAGCGCGCCACCATGTTGATACGCCGCTGCTTTATCTGCGCGGTCACGATATATCGTTTGATTTATGCCATGAACTGCGCCGCGCAGGGTTTCAGGTGGCGGAGAAAATAGTCTATCGCGCTTTGCCTGCTCCCGCGCTCTCCGATGGCTTTATCGCGGCGCTGAAAAACGGTGACATCGCCTATATCACATTTTTTTCAGCCCGCAGCGCCCAAATATTTGAACATCTGATTGCGGAGGCTGGCCTTCAGGCACATATTGCGCCCATAAAGGCTTTATGTTTAAGTGCGCCAGTGTTAAACTCTTTACAAGACGCGCCGTGGCAAGATCGCCTGATCTGTAAAGATAAAACCATGGCATCCATGACCGCATTGGTTGAGAGTTTATTTTAGTGCTGAATATATAAGGAATGGGTCACATGAGTGATAATGCAAATACAACTTTGCCAAATTCATTAGAGATTATCGAACGTTTTGGCGGCATCCGTCCCATGGCGAGCAAACTTGATGTGCCGGTCACGACCGTACAGGGCTGGAAGAAGCGCGAAGCGATCCCTTTGGCGCGCAAAAAATTGATTAGCGAAGCCGCGCAGGCGCATGGCGTAGCCCTTGATGATTTGTTGATCGGCGGGGCTGCCGCAAGGCCGCAAGAATCCATCAAAGAGGACGCACCAAAACAAGCGACTCCCAAAGAAACACCGAAAGAAACACCGAAAGAACCGCCAAAAGCGGCAGCGCCATCAAAACCATCAGAACAAAAAACCGCCCCCGAAAAAGCAAGTCCCGCAAAGCCAAACGCCGCTGCGCAGCCGCGCCCTGTAACGCCAGAAGCCGCCGCGCAGCAAAAAGCACAAGCACATATCGCGGCGAGTGAGCTGCAAGCGCGCAGTTCCCAAAGCTTGATTAATGGCATTGTCGGCGGCGTGAGCCTTGCTGCGCTAGCAGGCGTACTTGGTTTGCTCGTACTAACAGGCCCTGAAGTTAAAGAATCAAAAAAGCAAAGCGAGAAAATTGCACAGCTTGAACAGCAATTGGAAGAAGTCAGCGAAAAACAATCGATGCTGCAAAAAATTGTTCCTTCTGATTTAAATAAGAAAATAGGCGAGATTAAACAGCAAACCGCGCAAGTTAAACAAAATATGAATACGCTGGCAGAACAAGCCTCCGTCATTTCAAAAACAGTGATGGGCGCAGAAGGCGGTTCTATTGCGCAAAGGCTGCAATCTTTAGAAGGTGAAATTAACCGCTTTGCTGAATTTAGTGGCTCTTCTGACCTTGCAGGGTTTGTTGGTAAATTATCATCAATGCAGCAAAGCATAGAAGGCCAAGAACAATTGCAATCCGCAATGTCAGAGCTTTGGGGCGCAGTAAATAATTTAAAAGCTGATAAAAGCGCCGCAAGCGAACAAGGTGGTGTTGATGAAGCAATAGATGAACAACGCGCAGAGAGCGCAGCCTTAAACAGCACTTTTGGTGATTTGGATAAGAAAGACCTTAAAGCCGCCGCGATGTTAATGGGGCTCGCGCAGTTAAGGGGCGCATTAGGCCGCGATAATAAATCATTTGAAAAAGATTTAGCCTTGATGCAAAAATTAATCGGCAGCGAAGATGAACAGTTAAATGCAGCACTAGCCCAGCTTGCGCCAAAGGCAAAGCATGGGGTACTGACCGCTGGCGGCCTATCGCGTGAATTGCGCGCGCTTGGGGGGGATATTGTCTCATCATCATTGCAAGGTGAAGATGTCTCATGGCAGGAAAAGGCCAAGGCGCGTTTCAACAACGTGCTGAAAGTTGAAAAAGATGGCGAGTTGATCACAGGGACAAAAACCCAAGAACGTATCGATGCGGCGCAGTATTATTTAGATAAAGGCGACGTTGAAAACGCCTATTTGATCCTTAATGAACTAAATGGACCGGCGCGTAAACCTGCGGCAATGCTGATTGAACAGCTCAAGACCACTGCGCTAGCAGGGCAAGTTGAAACCATGCTTACGGGGCGCGTCATGCAAAATGTCATGGGCTTTGATTTATCCGCGCTTAAAGACGGCCTGCCGACGGATTTCTTAAAAGGTGACCTGTTAAAAGGCGATTTCCTAAGCGGCATGAACATGCAATCTTTGCAAGGTATGGATGCGCAGTCTGTCAAAGGGCTTGTTGATAGCTTTGAAAACATGATGCCTGCGCCTGAGCTGATTGAAGACCCTGTTTCGGGCTATCAATTCCTTGATGGCGCAACGGGCGGAGTCAGCGGCGGCGGCCTACCAAAATTAAACGCAATGCCGTCCATCGATAGTGGGCAGTAAACAAGATATACGGTTAAGTGGTTATAGGCTTATTATTAAGGGTTAAAGAATATGTGGAAGACATTTTGGTATATGGCGAAATTAGCCATCGTGATTACCGGAAGTTTGTGGTTACTCTCTTTGGAAGGCGATATTGTTTTTCAGTGGGACGTATATAAAATAACGGCGCATACAGGGTTCTTTTTGTTCATTGTTGCGGCCTTTGTCTTGGTGGTCACTTTTGTGACGCGCGGCGCAATCTTTGTGGAAAGTCTGCCGAAATTGTTGAAACTGCATAACGCAGGCAAGCGCCGCGAAAAAGGCCATGTCGCCATTTTACGCAGCTTAACGGCGCTTTCGGCTGGTGATGCGAAAATCGCGGCCTATCAAGCGCAGCGCGCGCTCAAGCTCTCCCCTGCTGAAGACGGGCTTGCGCAGCTTTTGGGCGCTCATGCTGCGCGGATGAGTGGTCAGGCGGATGACGCGGAAGAACGCTTCGCAGCGCTGTCTAAGAATAAAGAAACATCCTTGCTTGGCTATCAAGGCTTGATTAAAACCGCCTATGAACAAGGTGAAGAGCAAAAAGCGTTATCACTCGCTTACCAAGCGTATAATAAAAACACGAAGAATAAAGATTTCTTGCCACGCATTTATGATATGGAACTTGAATCACGTTCATGGAATGCGGCGCTGAAAACGTTGCGTAAAATTGAGAAATTCTCTGCCCTGCCCAAAGACAAAATCAAAAAAGACCGCGCGGCGCTGATTACACAAATTGGCCTAGAAACAAAACGCGGCGGTCAATATGCGCAGGCCGCAGATCAATTCCGCGCCGCGCTGAAAGTCTCAAATGGCTTTTTGCCTGCATCCTTAGAATTAGCAGAATATTTTGTCAAGCAAAAGCAAACGCGTAAAGCCAAACGTGTCATTGAGGCGCAGTGGCGCATTGCGCCGCACCCGCAGCTCGCTATTATATGGATGTCACTACTTTCGGAGCGAAAGCAAAATAAACCAGATGCCCGCCTTGAGTGGATTAAACGCCTTTGTGATCATAATATTGCGCATAGCGAATCTAAAATTGCTTTGGCAAAAGTTGCGATGGAAGATGGGCTTTGGGGTGTGGCGCGTGATTATCTGATAAAAGCGGAGGCCGCAACACCGTCAGCGCGCGTATACCGCATGTTAGAAGAAATTGCGCATTGCTCAGAGCACGATAATGACAAAGCGCGCATCTGGGCGGATAAAGGCATCGATGCACCATCTGACCCTGTATGGATGTGTGAAGCAACAGGGCGTATATACGCAGAATGGCAAATCATGTCGAGTCCGCAAAACTTCAACACCATTGTTTGGCGTGCACCGCGCCGCTTGCAAATTAGCGGCATTTCCAGCCCCTATGGCGGCGCATCAGATGCATTAAACCTTGTTGAGTTCATGGATAATTAATCAGTCGCTGCATCTGAACTTGCTGCGGTCACTGGATGAATAAGTTATGCTACGAATAAAAGGCCCTGCACGGTGATTATGCAGGGCCTTTCGTTATTCTTTGCGCTGTTTATTTATGGCTTTATTCGCTTGCGCCATCATCCGTTGATTTTACAAGTTTTTCGCGCGCTTTTTGTCCCGCCTCTTTAAGCAGATCTTCTGCTGCGCTGTCGATCTTCGTGACTTTCGCCGCTGACGCGGTTTCTTGCGCTGGCGCTGGAGCTGCCGCAGGAGATGCTGTCGCTGCCTGAGTAACTGCTTCAGCTGGTGGCTGTGATGGTTTGGCATCGCTGCCACCAGAGAAGAACCCCATTGGGTTATCGCTGGAACTTTCGCCGGCACTCTCATCTGCACTTTGTGGCGTAGCAGCTTTTTCTTGTGGCGCGTCCTGTTTTTGTTCAACAGGGTTCGCAAGGCTAGGCGGCGCGGTGATTTCTGGTTCTGGTGGCGCTGCTTTTTGTGTTTCGCCGCCGCCAAAGAATCCCATCGGGTCACTATTTTGTGCGGCATCGCTTGTCGTCTGCGCGGCTTGCTGCGCTGGCGGTGTTTCTTGCGGTGGCACAGTTTGCGGCGCTGCTGCGGGTGGCGGCGTTGTCTGTGACGCTGCTGTCTGCGCGGCGGGGCTTTGTGCTTCTGTAGCTTGTGGTGGCGCAGTTTTATTCACTGCCGCTAATGGTGCATCTGCGGGTTTTTGTGCGCCAATGCCCTTAGGTGCTTTTTTCTCCTGCGGCTGCGGGATCTCATTTTCAAGCGCGTGTAGGTCAACGATGCCGTAAATACCGCTCATCAACTCGCTCTGTTTATGGTCTATGCCTTTGTGGAAACCGCTGAGTAATGCATCAATTTCCGGCTCAGTCGGCAAGGCGACATCTGCTTTTTCAGCGGTCCAGCCTTTTTTAACCATTTGGTCGCGTAATTTACGAATGTCTTTTGCGTGACGCAATAGGTTTTCATCTGGTGGTGGCAAGGCCATGTAACGCGTGACGCGCATCGCTTTGGCGTGACCAGGGTTTGAATAGAACATTTGCGTTTCAAATAATGAGCCGCCAAATGTTACAACGGCCTGGCCTTCTTTAAAGCCGCGCAATTCATCATAAGATGCATTATCACGAATTTGTACGCCTGCTTGCAGCCCGTCAGTATAGTTGTGACCAAGTGATCCTGCTTCGGTTTGGAAGCCTGAAACCTCGGTTACGATAGATGCGCCAACGGTTTTTTCAAAGAATTCTTTTGTCTGGGTAGGGTCTTCAAGCTTGCCGAAAATTTTAATGTTACAGTTCGCTGTGATTGAACGCGCTTCTTCTTTGACGCGCTTTTCAAGGGCGGGCAAATCCTGCGCCGCATAAATCAAACTAAAGCCCAGTGAGCGCGCCTGTGCCGCCATAACGGCCATACCTTCCGCCGTATAGTAACCAACCTCGTCGAAAACGGTCATGAATGGCGTGTTTGAACGCGTTGGTTTGTTATCGATAACGGTCGAGCTTTCACCTTCAACTGTCGCGCCGAGGGTCGAGCCCATCATCCCTTTAAGGGTCGAAGCAACAATTTTACCAAGGTTAGCAGTTTCATCGCCAGATTTTTCAAGCGCAGGGATAAGCACGATCAATACGCGGCGGTTCAAAACAACATCGACCATGTCAACATCGGCGGCCTGTGAATCAAAGATATAACCGTAATCATCACCAAGAGACTGCAATGAACGTGTGAACTGCATCGACAGATAACCGTGCTGCTGATGCACTGTTGTTGTATCTATCGGCGGAGAATCTGGGCTGGCGGGTTTTTCTTTACCGTTATCGTCAAAGGCTTCATGGACGAAGCCAGGCAGCGTATCAAGGTAACCGTTAATACCTTTGCGAATTTCTTCAGGGATCATTTCATCGCGTGAGAGCGAAATAACAGCGTTCAAATTCAAATATTCCCGAATGGTGCTTACGCTCATAGGGATGTCTTGATTATCACGTTTCCATGTCAGTGCAGGCATAATCGAGCCCACAAGTGATACCGCACGTTCTTTCCACATCGCGTTATCGCCGCCTGATTCAGGCATCAAACTTACGAGCATATTGGTCAAATATGAAGCAGAACCACTGGAAAACGGGTTCATGGTATTTGATGGCGCGCGCCCATCGGAGTTACCGGTCATATAGTTCAAAATCAGCAAATCATCGTCGCGGCCAAAACGGCGCATAAGTGATGATAGTGATGACCACAAATCCGTATCGGCTTTACCATCGACATACACAAAGCCCGAAGCCCAACATAGCGCATTGGTCACAAGGGATTTTAAGCCCTCAGTTTTACCCGCGCCTGTTGTGCCAAGGTACAAAATATGTGTCCGTGCATCGGAATCACTAAACCAAACCTCTTCATTGGTTTCTTTGACATTACCCATATAGAGAATGCCTTCCGCTTTGCCGCTTTTACCGGGACCCATATTGTTTTTATCTTTATGCTTACTGCCCATGGGCAGTTTAAAGGCAATCGTGCGGTCAGATTTAACGATCAGCAGGAAATAAATCACCGTAAAAATGAAAATCCAGTCAATATAGAGAAGGAAATCCATTTTGATGAACAGCATCGCAGCGCAGCTAATGAAAACGGCAGCCGAGTTCGCGGGCTTTTGCATCCATGACCACATGCGCGCCGTCCAAGGGCGCGTATCCCTGAGGATAGCTTCATGTGAATAGGAATATTTTCTGGTGTCTAATACCATGGATTTTTACCGCTAATTTTCAAGATATTATAAGTTATAAAAGTTAATAATATACTGCTGCTGCTTATTGCGCTGTTTATTGTGACCTCAGGAAGTCATCAGCGGATTGTGGTACGCCATCTTGTATAATGCCCGCTTTGCCTGCGCCGCCTTGCTGTCCTACGCCGTTTGGTGTAACGCCCGCGAAAATGGCAATGACATTAGCGATGATAATAAGCAAAATAACAAAGCTGATAACGCCAAGAAAAGCCATCATGACTTTTTTGAACACGCCGCTATTTTGTGCAGATTTTTGCCCTTTGCTCTGGGTCTTTTCTGCTTTTAACATCGCATTTGTAATCGCATGTAGTCCTTTGAGTGCATCATTTTTTGCGCCAAAACGGGCTATTTCATTGCTGTCGCCTTTTGGTGTTTTTAAAATCAAAGCAAAATCGCCAATTTTATCTTCGCGAATTTCAATGGCGGACATTTTTGCTTTCGCAAGCTCCATACGCCATACCACGGGGTTAAGCGCGTTTGGTAGAGATAAGACCAGTGAATTGTCGACAACATTCGCCGAAGGGTTTTTAGACATTTTAAACTCCAGTTTTAAGACTTCTTAATTTTTTTAATGCTGCGACGTTTAGAGCCGCTATAATCAAGGCTTGGTATAGGGCGCGCACGATCAGACTTCATATAATCTTGCAAAGCGACAACGGCCTCTTCCACTTTTGGCCTTGGTATTGGACGGCCAATGCGTTTTTCAATTTTGTAATGCGCCATCGCACCGACCGCTTCCATATGAAACGCCTGACGGCCCAAATTATTAAGCGCATACCATAAATTACGGTCATAACCCCTGAGCCAAACAAATTGTGAGGATGACAAAACCCCGCCTTCTTCACGTGATGTTTGTATGCCGCGGATCAGGGCCGTGGTTGTAAAGGCGTGCTGATTACATTTGCCCAGCGTTTTGCCGCATAAGTCACGATCTCTGAGGATAGAACGCGCTTGTTTGAGAAGCTTTTTATCAACCACGAGCCCTTTTTTATGTGACCAACATTTGGCGATTTGTCCCAAAAGAACGTCAGATTCGTTTCTCTTCCGCGCGGCTTTAAGGCAAAACGCAGCGAGTAATAATTGTTCATGCGGTTTTAATTTTAACGGGCCGCGCCATGGCTTACCAAGCTGCTTAACAAAGGCTTTGTAGGTTACCGCGGAGTTAAGTGCGCCGTCTTTCCCCTGCAAGCTGTGATATGACACAAATTCTTCAGGCCCCAAAGCTTCGGCAAAAGATGGCAGCTCAGCTGGCACTGGCGCGCCAGGCGCACGTGCAGGCTGCGTACCGGGGTCAAATTCAATAAACGGCGTAATGTAAGGGAATGTCTTGGATTGTCTTTTGATGATGGTTGATAAAGAAAGCTGCGTTCTGAACTGAGTAAAAGGCCCATAAAATAGTGACCAAATACCAAACATAACCATTATCGCGCCAAGCGCGTATTTTAAAGGTACTAAGGCTGCGTGCGCAGCAAGCTCCATTATTTGGTCGCTGAGCAATGTTTTATCAATGGTTTTTAATTGGTCAAGTATTACGCCAAGCGACCATTCTTCGGACTGCCACATTACGGTGTAATCTCTACCATGTAGTAAGACGCCTATATAGATTTCGCCCACGCGCCAATAACGAATAATGCTCTTAATCTCAAATTCAAATAACATGTAAAGTATGTATGCAACCGCGCCGATACAACCAAGTAAAATGGTTAGACCTATTGCGCGTTCGTAACTGCCGCTACCTTCAGACACTTTAATAACTTCCCTAAACGATTCAAGACGATATAAACCTTGAATGATTATAAAACAAAACGCGCGCCATTAGAAGCCGCGCGTTTTGAAAAAATAGCAGATTTATCGGATTTTGGAAGTTTTAATATTTCACGCCGCAGCCATATGGCTTTGTTTCGCTCATGCTCACGGCTTTTTCAGCGCGTAGCTCGCTCACAGCCTGCACAACATAGTTAGTTGCTTCATCAAGGCCTTTTTCGCGCCATGTGTCATGGTCATCAATTGCGCCCTTATAAACAAGCGTGCCTTTTTTGTCGATAACGTACATGTGCGGCGTAGTCATTGCGCCATAAGCATGTCCAATTTCACCGCTTGTATCTAAAACCTTATGTGTTGGCGCGGCGTTATTATCTGCCGTAATTTTATTGGCTTCTTCTGCGCTGACATAGCCTTGTTTGCCTTCTGCAGATGAGACAACACTAATCCAAACCAAGTCATCACCGGCAAGGCTTTTTTGAACTTTTTGCATATTGCCGCTTTCATATTGCTTTACAACAAATGGGCAGCCATGGTTCGTCCACTCAAGAACAACAATTTTACCTGAAAGTTCACTGAGTTTAACAGGTGCGCCATGTGTGTCGGTTGTTTCAAAGGCGGGGGCAGCTTCGCCAATTTTGGCCTCAGCATGGGCGTCTTGTGCGCCAAATAATCCAAAGCAAAGTAAGAGTGTGAGGGCATATTTTCTCATTATATTAATCTCCGTGAAAATGGTTATATTGGTTATATTGGTTCGTTCAGTTTAGTTAAAAAGGTCTTCTAAATCACCAAAGCTTAAAAGCTGCGGTAATAAAACGGGCGCAGGCCGCGCTTCATTTTGTGTATTTGCGGGGCCGTAATAAATATATAACGGCACGCCATTGCGATTAAAGCTTGTCAAATACTGGGTTATGTCGGCATTTTGCTTCGTCCAATCGCCTTTGAATATTTTTACGCCCTGCGCGGCAAACAGCGCCTGTGTTTTATCTGTCGCAAGGACGCGGCGCTCATTCACTTTACAAGTAATGCACCAATCCGCCGTTAGATAGACAAAAATAGGTTGCGTTCTATCTGCGTCAAGCGCGGCGGCTAAATCGGCTTGGCTGAATTTAAAGTGTAGCTTGGCGCTCTCGCCGCTCTGTCCGTTCAGTGCGGCATGGTTATCCATGCTCACGGCTTTAGGCATGGGCGAAGGCTGATAGAGCAGTGGGATGAGTACAAGCAGCAATGCGCTGAGGATCAATAATATCCCGCGCAGCACAGTGGTGATACTATGCTTGGGCTGGCGGCCAAATAGCCACACCAAAAAGCTAAGGGCGAGCACGGCGCAAAGCAGCGGGGTTAAGAAGATATAATCATCTTGGCGTACCAAAATAAGGCCGAGCCAAATTGCCGTTGCAAACATCGGGAAGGCGAGGAACTGTCTAAAGCCTTCCATCCACGGCCCTGGGCGCGGCAATGCTTTACGTAGCGGCGGCGCGGCAGTAAGGAGGAGATAAGGAAAGGCAAGTCCGACGCCAAGCATCGCAAAGACGCTTAAAGACTGCACGGGTGGCTGGGTGGCGGCAAAGCCAATCGCACCCGCCATAAAGGGGGCGGTGCATGGCGCGGCGACAAGTGTGGCGAGCAATCCAGTGAAGAATGAACCGCTGAGCCCATCACGCGCCGTGTGTTTCTGTCCAATGCCACTTAACCCAGAAGGGATAAGTTTTTCAAGCTTTAATGCCCCACATAGGGAAAGACCAATGGCGAACATTAACAATGTCAGCACATATAAAACGCTTTTATCTTGTAGCTGAAAACCCCAGCCAATTTCAGCGCCGCTGCGTTGAAGCGCGATCATCACACCCGCAATGCCGACAAAACTTAATATCACACCCGCGCTATAAGATAGGCCGCCAAGCAATGCGGATTGCGTGGTTTTCTCAGCGCCCTTAATTAACGAGAGCGCCTTTAAAGATAAAATTGGGAATACGCATGGCATCAGATTTAAAATTATCCCGCCGATAAAGGCGAGGAATAAAGCTTTGCCAAGTGAAACGCCGTGTGGTGCAGGGGCTTGTTCTTCTATAAGCTGCATCACGTTTTCTTGCGCGGTGATGACATTGCTATCTGCATTACTCTGTGTTGTCGCGATAGGCGGCGCTGTCTTTTCAATCGCGCCGCTAAGCGTGAAGCTTTTATGTCCTTGCGGGCTTTCAATAACAAGGCTGCCTTGCGCGTTTTGTAGTGTGTCATAAGCCTTGCCGCCGCGCGGATAGCGTAAAGTGATGTGCTGCGTTTCATCATCCATGATGATGAGAGCTTGGCTTGAGATTTGTGTCAGCCCCCATTCATGCGGCGCGAAATAAACGCGATGACCTGCATCATGGGCGGCTTTTATCTGTTGGTATAGCTCTGGTGCGTTTGGCTTAACTGCGATGTCGAAATTAAAATCACTCGCGGCAAAAGATACTGCGCCGCCAAATTCTTTCGGCAGGCGTTCTTCATATTTGGCGAAGCGGGGATCTTTGACAAATGGTGCAGCATCTGCCGTTCCTTGCGCGGGGATTTGCACCTTATATGTGCCAAATTCAGGCACACAAATATCTTTACAAATTAACCATTCAATTTCGAGGTCAAGATTTATGCTCTGGGCGCTAAAATCGGCAGGTATAGCGAAATCTGCGAAAAGCACGACCTCATCATGATAGCCATAATTGACCATGCCTTCATAATTAATATATTCAGCCGTAGGCCAATGGATAACAGGCTTTTTTAAGCCATCAGGGCGAGAAAACATAAATTCAGGCGGCAGGCCGCTTTCACCGCCATAGCGCCAATAAATATGCCAGTCCGGATCCATTTCAAAAGCAAGGCCAAGACGGTAATTTTCACCAGCGCTAAAAGAAGGCGCGGATTTTAAAATTTCTACGCGGGCATGATTGCTCTCCGCGTTTTGTGCGAGTGCGTTGGGCGTGGCGCTAAAGATCAGTAATAAAGCGAGGGTGAAAAGCCGTGACATGTTTTGCATATAAAAATTAAGCATCTTTATCTTTCAGTTTATGAATTCTTGCTGGTTTTATATTCGTAAGGATTGTGCGCCGCGTTACATTTATGATAACGTTTTTTTTATAAAATTAAATATTTTTAAAAAATATATGGGGGGCTTGGATGAGCCAA
>DELD01000058.1 GCA_002354205.1 Micavibrio sp. UBA2705
AACGGGGTCAATCCAGTTCCAACCTTTAAAGAATATCGCCACGCCGCCGATAATAACGGCGAGTGAGGCGAGGGCATCCATGACATTATGCAGGAAGGCCGCGCGCATATTTTCGCTGCTGCTTGCATGGGTGCGCAGCAGCAAGGCTGTGCCGGTGTCGATAATTAATGCGACGGCGGCAACCCAGATCATGATCGGGGCGTGCACATCTTCTGGGTTGATGATGTGGAAAACAGATTTTCCGGCTAGGAATACGCCAATGATGATGAGCGCTGTGAGGTTGATGAGTGCGGCGATAGATTCTGCGCGTTTGTAACCAAAGCTTCGTTTGTCATCAGCGGGGCGCTCACCAATCATGATCGCGACCAAGGCAAGGACGAGGGCGAGGGCGTCACTCGCATTATGCAGCGCATCAGTAAGCAGGGCGAGGGAGTTTGCCGCCACGCCGCCGATGATTTGCGCAATGGTCAGCAGGCCGTTAATGGCAATGGCAACGATAAGGGCTTTTTTGCTTAAATGCGATGTTTGGTGGTGGGCGCAATCATGGGGCATATCGTCACGGTCTCTGTTTTATGTTATTGTCTGGGAACTATAATCAAAACGAGTGTTCGCCGCGATGAAAAAAATTGAAATTAGCGATCTTGTCCATATGGATGGGCATGAGGGGCTTTATATAGCAGACGTTGTTTATGCCGATGCCGCGCATCCTGATAATGTTTTTGGCTGCGCGCTGTACCGTAGCGGCGCACAGATTTACCTGCATCGGCGTTTGGCTGATATTGTGCTTAGCGCGGCAGCGCAGGCGAAAAATGATGGTTTAAAGCTGATGGTTAAAGACGGGTTGCGCCCGATGGAAGCGCAAACAGCTATGGGACAAAGCCCAATTGCCAAAAAACACTCTGAATGGTTGGTTGAGCCGCGGTTGATATCACCTGCGGGGGCGGGCGGCCACCCGCGCGGGATGGCGGTTGATGTGACATTGCTTGACCCACATAAAGGCGTAGAGCTTGATATGGGTACACCTTTTGATTGCTTCCCTGAGGATAAAGATGCAGGGATCTGGCCTGCGCATCGTGAATATACCGATTTGCCGCAAATATGCCTTGATAACCGTGCGCGTTTGGATGGTTATATGATGCGCGCGGGGGCGGAATGCGCAGAAAAATTGCTCGCTTTACGTGCAGAATGGTGGGATTATCGTTTTTATCCCGAAGAAACAGCGCAGTATCAACCGCTAAGCGACCTTGATTTACCTGATGATATGCGTCTTTGTTTGGATGCTACGTAAATAAAGCTTGCATAACTGCGCGATTATACGTTTTATGGGGGCGCAATATGTATTATACTTCATGTTGTATATTTAATAAGAAAGATAGATAAATTTAAATGAATGATATTCAAACGTTTGAAGACCTAGGTCTTAGCGACGAAACAATGAAAGCCTTGAATGATGCTGGCTACAAAAAGCCAACGCCAATTCAAGCACAAGCAATTCCCAATATTTTAATGGCTCGCGATTTAGTTGGCCTTGCACAAACAGGCACAGGTAAGACAGCAAGTTTTACACTGCCGATGATAGACATACTTTCCACAGGCCGTGCACGCGCACGTATGCCGCGTTCTTTGGTGTTAGCGCCAACGCGCGAGCTTGCGGCGCAGGTGGCTGAGAATTTTGATAAATACGGTAAGTACCATAATTTGACAAAGGCTCTGCTTGTCGGCGGCTCTGCTATGGGCGAACAAATGAAGCTTTTGGACCAAGGGGTTGATGTTTTAATCGCAACGCCAGGGCGCTTGCTCGATTTATTTGACCGTGGCTCAATGATACTCTCTGATATGAAGATATTAGTGATTGATGAAGCTGACCGTATGCTTGATATGGGCTTTATCCCTGATATTGAGAAGATTGTTAGTAAGCTTCCACCTTTGCGTCAGACATTGCTGTTCTCAGCAACGATGCCAAATGAAGTGAAGCGCCTGACGGAAAAGTTTTTGAGTAATCCGCGTACGGTATCGGTTGCTCCGCCAGCAACGGCATCTGCGAATATTACGCAGAATTTGACTTGGGTCACACCAAAGGACAAAAAGCGCGTTTTGGCGCATTTGCTGCAAAAAGAGAAGGTCGCGAATGCGTTTATCTTTTGTAACCGTAAACGTGATATTTCTTCGCTTTGTGACTTTTTGAAAAAAGAAGGCTTTTCAGCCGAAGCGATGCATGGTGATTTGGCGCAAACGCAGCGTACAGAAACATTAGCGAAGTTCAAAAACAATGAATTGACGCTGCTTGTGTGTTCTGATGTTGCTGCGCGTGGCCTTGATGTGCAGGGCGTATCACACGTATTTAACTATGACATTCCTATGCATGCGGATGATTACGTTCACCGTATTGGCCGTACAGGCCGCGCAGGAATGACCGGCGTTTCATGGTCTTTGGCTGTGAAGGATGATGAAAAATACGTCAAAGCGATTGAGAAAATCACGAAAAGCGAGCTTCCTGTTGTTGAGGTTGATGGCGCGCTTGCTCGTGGCGCGAATAAGGGCGGCACCACGCGCCCTGAGCGTCAGGATAAAACAAAATCCGATAATGCAAGCCGTTCACGCAGCCGTCATAACAACAATAACAGCAGCAAGAATAATGACGACAACGCGCAAAAAAATACGCGTAGTGAACCCAAAAAGCCAGCTGTGCGTAAGCCGCGTGAGCAAAAGGAAGTTAACCCTTACGATCACAGAACAAATCACAATGCAGATAAGCATAAGCGTTATCAAGATGATGATTTACCTGATGTGGTTGGTTTCGGTGAAGATTTACCGTCTTTCATGAAATAAAATCGATTATCGCAAATGAAACGCTGTTTTTTTCGTGTAATCCGCGGAAAACAGCGTTTTTCTGTTTCATATCAGGCGCGGTTATTTTATGATGGTTGGGTTATAAATAAATAATCTTGGCTCGTATCTTGTCTTCATCTCAATATCGTAAATTTTTAACTGTTTTATGTGCATCTACGATGATGGCTGTTTTACCGCCACAAATGGCGTTTGCGCAAAGCAATGATAAAGCGCCCGTTGATTTTGTCGCTGACAGCCTCAGCCACGATGATGCAAATCAGAAGATTATCGCGAAAGGCAATGTTGAACTGGCGCAGTCAGGCCGCGTTGTGCGCGCAGATGAAATTATCTATGATTTACGCAGCGATAAAATTATTGCCAAGGGCAATGTCGCCCTGACCGATGAAGACGGCAATGTGTATTTTGCGGATTACCTTGATTTAAACGATTCCTTTAAAGACGGTTTTGCCGATAAGATTCGCGTCGTTCTGGTACAGGGGGATTATTTTTGGGCAGATAAGGCTGAGCGCATTGGCGGCACAGTGACGCGGATGGAAAATGCCCGTTATACACCGTGTGAGCCTTGTGAAAATAATCCTGAAAAAGACCCAGCATGGTCAATTAATGCGAAAAAAGTTGAACATGATCAAGAGGAACATCGCGTTTCTTATCATAATGCGTGGTTTGAATTTTTTGGTGTGCCTGTGGCCTATACGCCATATTTCTCTCATGCTGACGGTACAGTAAAGCAAAAAAGCGGCCTGCTTGCGCCGACATTTAGCTTAGATAGCGAACTAGGTGCGGGCGTTGAAACCGCTTATTACTGGGGGGCTGCGCCTGATATGGACGCAACGATTGGCTTGCAGGCATTTACAAAGGAAACGCCAGTGCTGCTAGGTGAGTTCCGCAAACGCTTTAGCGATGCATCAATTGTACTGAACGGCAGCATTACGGAATCTGGACGCACGGAGCGTTCTGCTGGACGCGAAATTGGTATTTCTGATGAGGTGCGTGGCCACCTGCAAGGCGTAGGGCTGTGGGATATTGACGATAAATGGCGTGCAGGCTTTGATGTCGAACTGGTCAGCGATAATCAGTATTTGAACCAATATAATATTTCTGATGAAGACGTACTGGAAAGTGAAGCTTTCGTTGAGCGTTTTGATGGGCGTAATTATGCTGCGACGCGGGCGCTTTTCTTCCAAGACTTACGTATTGACCGCGATGTTGATCAGCCAAATGTTGTGCCTGAAATGGAAGCAAGTTTTGTGCAAGATGCTGGCGCATTTCTAGGCGGCCGCCTAGATGGCGATATTTCATTTTTAGGGTTGCGCCGTGAAGGTAGCGATCAAGATTTAAACCGTTTAAGCCTACGTACAGGATGGGAACGCCGCTTTATTAGTGGTTATGGCTTGGTAAGTGATTTAGAAACCTATGTACACGGCGATGCTTATAATATTCGTGATATAGGCTTAGATGATGAAACCAAGACGGAAGGGCGTGTCTACCCCGTTGCTAACTTTAAAACTGAGCTGCCAATTGCGCGTCCGTTTGATGGTTATCAAGTGATGTTTGCACCTGTCGCAGGTGTTACCATTGCGCCAGATTTAAATGAGAGTGATGAAGACGACATTCCAAACGAAGATAGTTTGGATGTGAAGCTTGATAGTACGAACTTGTTTGAAGCAAGCCGCTTCCCTGGTCTTGACCGTGTTGAAGATGATATTAAAGCGACATATGGCATTCGCGCTGGCGTTTATGGTGATGGCGGATCGCATACTGAATTGTTTATTGGGCAAAGCTACCGTTTTGATGACCAAGATAATCCATTTGAAAGTGGTTCAGGTTTAGCGCGGCAACGTTCTGACTTTGTTGGTTCAATTAGCGCGGATATTGCATCAGATTATTTCTTTGATTATCGTTTTCAAATGGATGGTGGGTCTCTCGAATCTGAACGCCATGAGTTATCTGCTGCCGCAAACCTTGGTAAGGTTGAACTTGCGACCCATTACTTTTATGACCGTTCATATAATGGTGCAGGCATCACAGACCCCGATGATGATGGCAGCCGTGAGCAGCTTGATTCTAGTATGGCGTACTACTTTCAGCCTGACTGGCGCTTCCGTGTGGCGGGGCGCTATGATTTAGGAGAAGATGAAGGCTTGCGTAATGCAGATTTTGGTTTGGATTATCTTGGGCAGTGCTGGTCGCTATCAACAACATTGCGCCGTAATTTAACCGATGATTCGACAGGGGAAAGCTCAACGGAGTTTATGTTTAGCCTGTCGTTAAAGAATATTGGGAATTTTGTTGACCAATAAGCGACGTTTGCTTGTTAATTCTTTGTAAATCAGTTATTTGTTAGCTTCTATTGAGGAGAGAGCTTAAGTGGAATTTTATTTAGACCCAAGTTTTCATATGTGGTTTACGCTCGGGCTAACGCTTTGTGCTGTTGTTGCCTTCGCGCGGGATAAATGGCCGCTTGAAGTGACTAGCGGCGCGATTTTGACCGTTTTACTGCTATTTGGTCAGTTTTTTCCTTTGCTTAACGCTGATGGGCGTAACCAATTAGATTCGATGACATTGCTTTCTGGTTTTGCTAACCCGTCTTTGGTCGCTGTCTTGGCACTTCTTGTGATGGGGCAGGCGGTCATTCAAACCGATGCACTGCGCCCTGTGTCACGTTTGTTTCAAACAAGTAATCCCATATTGGCATGGATATCTATTATTTCTATCCTTATTTTTGTTTTAGGGGTCAGTGCCTTTATGAACAATACGCCATTGGTTATTTTGGCTATCCCGATTATTCAGGCTTTGGCCAGTAAAGTTGGCATGTCAGAAAGCCGGATTATGATACCGCTTAGCTATGCGGCGATATTGGGCGGGATGATGACTTTGGTTGGCTCATCTACCAACCTTCTCGTGTCATCAGCAATGGAAGAACTTGGCTATGCGCCGCTGGGGTTCTGGGATTTCACAGGCCCTGGTTTGGTTATGGCTGGGGTCGGTTTTGTTTACGTTATATTTGTCCTACCGCAAATTATGCCTGACCGGAAATCAATGACCGAAGATTTGGTCGGCAGTGAAAAGCAGTTTATTGCGGAATTTGATGTCGCGGAATCAAGCTCTTTAGTTGGCATGGAATGCGAAGAAGGCACGTTCCCACAGTTGCCTGATTTAAACATACGTCTTATTCAGCGTGCAGGGCAGTTAATTTTGCCGCCTTTTGAAGGTTATGTGATCGAGGCAAATGATATTTTAATTGTTGCGGCGACGCGCGATTCTTTAGCGCAAATTTTATCCAAGCATCCAGGTTATTTATTATCTGATGATGAAGCGGATGTTCTTTCAAAGTTTAATGATGCTGGTGAAGAAGACGATGAGCCAAGAGAGCTTGATGAAAAAGAACAGGCACGCTCACGTACTTTGGCTGAGATTATGATCGCGCCAAACTCGCGTCTTATTGATATGTCCTTGGAACAAATCGGTTTTCACCGTCAGTTTAAAACCATTATTTTGGGCATCCAAAGGCGTGCGCGTGTTGTACGCCGCCGCCTTGGGCGTATCCGCCTTGAAGCAGGCGATGTGTTGCTTGTTTGCGGTAGCCGCACAGCGATTGAAGATTTACGCGGCAACCAAGACATGATCGTTTTGTCAGGATCGAAGCAAGATTTAGCGAAAGTGAAAAAAGCGCCTGTTGCGGCGGCGATTTTCTTATTTGTAATTGCCGCAGCCGCAGGCGGATTAATGACGATTCCTGTGGCAGCGATCTCTGGCGCGGTGGCGATGATTGCGACAGGCTGCCTGAATGTGCGTCAAGCAACGCGTGCGATTGACCGTAAAATATTTTTACTTGTTGGCTCTATGCTTGCCTTGGGCGCAGCGCTGAAAAGTACGAATGGCGCAGGCTATATTGCCGAGCTTATTTTGGGGATGCCTTTTGTCGATAGCCCGCTTGCTTTGGCGCTTGTTTTATTCTTGCTTGTCGCGCTCACAACGAATGTTTTGACGAATAATGCCTGCGCGATTTTGTTTACGCCGATTGCGTTAAACCTGGCAACAGAGGTCGGCGTTGACCCGATAACGTTTGCGATTACGGTTATTTTTGCTGCAAATTGTTCTTTCGCTTCGCCGATAGGGTACCAAACCAATTTGCTTGTTATGGGGCCGGGCCATTACCGCTTTGTTGATTTTATTAAAGCTGGCGTGCCGTTAATCTTGATATTATGGGTGGCGTATATATTTGTCGCGCATTACCACTTTGGTTTAAACGGCCTGTGGTTCTCGGATAAATAAGTGTTTGTAGGTAA
Source organism: Micavibrio sp. UBA2705 (assembly GCA_002354205.1). Classification (GTDB taxonomy): domain Bacteria; phylum Pseudomonadota; class Alphaproteobacteria; order Micavibrionales; family Micavibrionaceae; genus UBA2705. Next base: position 7,140 of record DELD01000058.1, read on the forward strand.
ATAAGTAGGGCTGTCGCGAGGCTCAATCTATAAGCTTTTCTGCGCGTTACTTTTTTTGCCAACCGCCATTTTTATAGTAATAATGCCCTGGGCCAACGGCTTTATAGAATTGATCTGCAGCTTTTGCTTGTACATACTCAATAGGCAGCCTTTTTTTCTTTGCAGCGGCCTTATAGATGATCATTCGTCCCTGATTAATGCTTGTGATCAGCTCTTCTAAATATGCGTCTTTATATGCACCTGTTACTGCGCCAACAAGGCCATTGGGTAATTCACCAATCAAGCCGTATTGCTGCGCGGATTCTTTAGTGTGTTTAATAATGTTTTGTTGTGGCTGCGCTTTCTGCTGCGCAAAGGCAGGGATAGGCGCGGTAAGTATTAGCCCTGCAGTTAGGCATAAGGTTAATGTTCTCATTGTGCCGTGCTTCCTAAATATTTGACGTAGGGATATGCTTCATGTGCGTTATCAATGTTCTTGATTTTACGCTGTGATTTCTCCGAAGTGCTTGGTATTTCGTATTTAAACTGTGCCGATACGCTGTTATCGGGCGCGGCCTGTATTACGCCGCTGAAATCAACAAGCTGGGTAAGCTTTTTATTCTCAGGCCAGAAAACGGATGGCACTGAGCTCGCATTAATACGTTTGCCTGTCAAATGGTGTCTTTGCATATTGTCGGTATTGACCGTCAACGTTCCTGAACCAAGGGTAGATCTTATCTGGTGTATTTTAAGTGGAGCGCCCTTTGTTGGTGAAAGGCTAAACTGTACGCGTCCATCACGGAGTTTTAAATCATGGCTATAAAGTTCTGCAAATGAAAGGTTACTTTGCGCCGCGCCGCTTTGTATGAGCTGGATTACGCCATTTAGTTTTGTTGCGCCTGCATTGTCACTTTTAAACGAAGCGTTCTTTAAGCGGAGCGTTAAAGGGTCTTTGTTGTGGCTGGTTTGGTGTATTATGCCGCGCTGCGGATCAATGCTGAAATTACCAAATATTTCTGCGCCGCCCGTGAATTGATAAAGGTTGGCATTTAAAAAATATTGCGCTAAAGCTTTGACCTGCGTGGAGGTCGCCACAAAAGGCGGTACATTCACGATGGGTGCATTTGTGTGATTGGTATCGACAGTGAGTTTTGTTAAAGCCATGTCCTTTACAGGCATAAGGGATATATTGTAATGCCTGCCGCTTCGTGATGGTGCGTTGTGGATATTAATATCTGTCGGGAATATAAAAAGATTACTGAGAAGACTATTGAAATCCGCGGTTTTCTGATGTGATGATAAGGGGCTGTAAAGGTTAAAAATTTCTGAGGCCTGAATGTGCTGTGCTTGCAGGAATGATGTCTTTTGATTTTCAACTATATTATACCAATATTGCAAATTATCTGTTGGGGCGGGGCTATGTTGCGCTTTGATATAGACTTTATGTTCGCTTTCCTTGCTGTCGCTCGTGAGCTGCGCATTATTCAATGAGAGCGCGTTGATTTTAACAAGGCCTGCATTTGCGGTGAAGTTCTGTGTACTGCGCTTATTATTCTTGTCGGCGCTATAGATAAACTTACCAGTGCCGCGTTTAATTTTATAATGCTCTATATCCAAATTAATATTATCAATATAGCTAGTGATGTCTATCTTGTTGCTTAATGTACCTTTGATTTGTGCATTAAAAGTAAGCTGTTTTTGAACGGCAGAGAAGCTAGCGAGGATCTGGTTTTCACTAATATGGCTATCACCGCTTACGGAAATTAACCCCTGTGATGTGTAGCCATCAAACTTTATATTTTGTATCGTGATATATGGGGACAGCCTATGTAAGGCGAGTATGCTCGTATCAAGAAGCGCGGCTATGTTTTTATGTGGATGTTCAAAAAAAGTGAGTAAGGTTGTGCTTGTGGATTGCGTGCCCTGTGTTTTCTCAAAATCGGTGTAGATTTGCGGGGAAATGATTTCGAGCGCTTTTGCTTTTCTGTTGATCAGCAGCATAATCGGTGAGTTTTTTATGTTTATCGTGCTTATTTCAATGTTTACAGGTGCTTTTGAAAGAGCAAGGTTATGTATGTGCACGTCTTTGAGGCCGATTTTGATTTGGCCAATATTATCGATCTTGATATTCTTGCGCGCGATTTCGGCTTTGATGACAATTTCTAGTAAAGGTGGCAGCGCAAAAACATAAAGGCTGCCCGTAATAATGAGAATAAAGCTAATGAGAAAACCAATTTTTTTCATCTTGTTTACACCTGCGTTACGGAGCCTTTACGGGTTAAGCATTGAAGTCATCATTGTAATTACAGAGCGGATATGCCCTTAAACGTCAATATTTTCTGCAAATTCTGCATTGTCTTGAATGAAACGGAAACGCGCATCAGGGTTTTTGCCCATTAACTCATCAACTAACTGGTCGACTTCGGCATATTTATCGGCGGTTTGCGTGTCTGTAATATCAATGTCATCATCAGCAATACCAAGCTTGGCTTCAAGGTCAGGCAATGTGACACGTAGCAATGTTCTGGTTTCAGGGTTCATTGTTGTTTCTTTTAACTGCCTTGCGGGCATTTCACCGAGGCCTTTAAAGCGGCTGACGTCAACTTTCTTTTTCCCCTTAAACATTGTGTTCATCAATTCTTCTCTATGCTCATCATCGCGTGCATAGGCAGAAATATTTCCTGCGGCCAAACGGTATAGGGGCGGCAAAGCCAAATACAGATGACCATTTTCGATTAACGGACGCATTTGGGTGTAGAAAAAGGTTACAAGTAAGGCGGCGATATGTGCGCCGTCAACATCCGCATCGGTCATTATGATGATGCGTTCATAGCGTAAGTCATCAAGGTTGAAGTCTTTACCTAACCCTGTGCCGATGGCGAGGATAAGGTCTTGAATTTCGGAGTTATTACGGATTTTTTCTGGCGTTGCGCTGACAACATTCAAAATTTTACCGCGCAATGGCAAAATCGCCTGCGTTTTACGGTCACGTCCTTGCTTGGCTGAACCGCCAGCGGAATCGCCCTCGACAATGAATATTTCAGTGTCTTCGGCTTGGTTGGTCGAACAATCTGCCAACTTGCCAGGTAGGCGTAATTTACGTGTCGCGGATTTACGGTTAAGAGCTTTACTGTCTCTCTTACGCAGGCGTTCTTCTGCGCGTTCAATTAGATAAGCCATTAATTTATTGGCTGCGTCAGGGTTACCAGTTAGCCAGTGGTCAAAAAAGTCTCTCAGAGCATTATCAACCAGCTTAGTCGCTTGTGCAGATACAAGCTTTTCTTTTGTTTGGCCTTGGAATTGTGGGTCACTGATAAAGGCGGATAAAAGTATCGCCGCGCCATTTACAATGTCTTCTGTTGTAATGATGCTGGCTTTTTTATTGCCGGTAAGCTCGCCATAATTACGGATACCGCGCAGCATGGCAGTGCGCATACCGCTTTCATGTGTACCGCCAAGTGGTGTCGGCACTGTATTACAATATGTGTAAGAAAAGCCTTCGCCGCTTTCAGGCCATGTAATGGCAAATTCGACTTTACCCGGAGCATTGTTAAACTCTGCAATGCCGTGGAAAGGTTCAGGCGTTACGGTTTCACGCTTGCCCATGGATGCATTGAGGTAATCAAGCAGGCCATTGGGGAATTTAAATACGCGCTCAGCTGAAATTGGTGAATCTTCTTCAAGTAAGCTTTCATCACATTTCCAGCGAATTTCAACGCCGCGGAATAGATAAGCTTTAGAGCGCGCCATTTTATACAGCCATGCAGGCTTAAACTTTGCTTTTTCTCCAAAAATTTCATGGTCTGGATGGAAACATACGGTTGTGCCGCGGCGGTTGCTTACTTGACCTAAATTTTCTACGCCGCCTTTTGCGTGGCCGCGTGAAAATTCTTGCTTATAGAGCGTTTTGTTACGTGCAACTTCAACCCACATCCAATCAGATAATGCGTTGACGACAGAAATACCAACGCCGTGGAGGCCGCCTGATGTTTCGTAAGCTTTATCAGAGAATTTACCGCCAGAGTGCAGGGTGGTCATAATGACTTCAAGTGCCGACTGGTCTTTGAATTTAGGGTGGGGGTCAACGGGAATGCCGCGCCCGTTATCAGAAATAGTGATGCTATTATCTGTGCCGAGGGTGATTTCAATACGCGTTGCGTGCCCTGCGACGGCTTCATCCATAGAGTTATCAAGAATTTCACCGACAAGGTGATGTAGTGCGCGGTCATCTGTGCCGCCAATATACATGCCGGGGCGACGCCTTACAGGTTCTAAACCCTCTAGGACTTCAATTGATGATGCGCTATAATCACTTACGCTTGCATCTTTTTCTTGTGCAAATAGGTCACTCATTTCATACTATCCGTAATAGGCCTTTAAAAGGCATCGTTTTTAGAATGGGCTGATTATGCGTATTCTCAAAGGGGATTGCAAGGCTAAGCCTAGTAATTACGCGCATTCATGAACAATTTATTACAGAATAGTGAGAGAAGCTTGTCAGAACAGGAAAATACCAAGATTCATACCGCACAGAGCGGAGCTGGTCGCCCGATAGGGCAGCGTGCAATGCAGACAATTGCCGTAGAGCGCGATGCTAACCCAGGGGGCAGCATGTTTGGTGGGTGGGTCTTAGCGCAGATGGATATGGCAGGTGCTGCCCATGCGTTTGGCATTGCACATCAGCGTATTGTTACCGTGTCAGCCGATAAGATTCGTTTCCATCGTCCGCTGATTATTGGGCAGGAAGTTGAACTTTATACGAAGACAACCCATATAGGTAATTCATCAATCGCTGTGAACGTAAATGTATGGCATGTGAAATATAATGCTGAAAATAAAGAGTTTTTTAATATAGCAGAGGGTATATTTACATTTGTAGCTTTGGATCATGATGGGCGGCCTGATAAAACGCTGCGCAGCCGTATTGATGGCACTGGAGAGTGATTGTCCTGTTTTTATGGGTGTAATGTATTGATTTTAATGAAGAAAAGTTGGGTTTGATAAATGTTGAAAATACTATCCAAGATGAAATTCGTTTTTGCGCTGTCTTGTTTCCTTCTTATGAGTGGAGCGTGCGCCGTTTCTGCGCAGACAATATCTAAGGCCTTTGTTGAGTTGGAAACCAAGGTGAAGATGACCAAAGAAGATTTTGATGCCAATAGCGAGCTTTATGAAAGAGAAGTTCCTGATGAAGCATTGTTAGCCCATCAATTCCGCCTTCCAAACGGCTGGTCGGATATATCTGGTAAAGGTAAGTCGCTTGATTTTTCTAGTGATGTGGAAACGATATTATCGAAATTTGTTGGTTTGCCGAATATGTTTGCACGGAGTTCGTTTAATGTTCTGGTGTTAAGTATAACGCGCGAAACGGATTTGCTGCATTGGTACTATACTTACATGTCTTCTAAAGGTTATTCCGTGACAGCAATGAAAGAGATGGAAGAGGGGATGCGTGTTGAGGCGGAATCGATTAAAATGAATGTTGAGGCAACTTTTGTTGTGCGCTCTGTGGCGATTTTAAGTGGCGATAAGGTTGTGATTGCTGAATATGCTGTGCCTGATCCTTTTTGGGCGGAACAGCATGATGAAGCGCTATGGTCAATCGCAAGTTTTTACCTGCCGTTTAAAGATGATAAGACAATTGAGCCACGTAAAGAGTTTTCTATTCTCGATATTGTGAAATTTAATTACCCTGCCTCATGGAGTATTCGCGTGCCTAAGCTTACGGTCGTTGATGAACTCTCGGCTTCTGCTGTGTCAAGGAATGCACGCGGTGAGCTTGACGGACGTATTGATAGCTTCTTTTTGGCGAGTCATGTTGGTGGCGAGCGCCAAGAGAATTTTGAAGCTTATAAAAAGAAGTATAAAGATATTGTCTCTTTTACAGTGGGAGAGCATATCGAAATAATCGAAGGGGTGGATTATCACAAGACGATTAGCGCGGGGCGTATTGATGTTTTTAATGCGCTGAGTCCTGACGGTCTAAGTCAAACAGGTTATGAAATCTGGATGGCTGTATTGGAATCCGAAATTTATGATGGTTATGTGTTTATGAGCACCGTTGGGCGCAATGTTGATTTTATGACATGGTCAAAGAACCAGAAGACTTTTAAAATCATGGTGTCGAGCATGGAGCTTCACGGCCAGCCACGATGAATATATAAAATTGCGCTCTCCGCGCCAGAATTCCCTGCGCCAAAGCCTGCATTTGATGTGTGGCTAATGCCAAAGGAAAGTTTATATTGTTCTGTAACATTATAGCCAAGCTCTATCATTGTTCTGAATTGTACTAGGCTGTTTAAATCAGGGCCGTGACCGTTGGTGTAAATGCCTGCGCCGAGAGAAGGCGTGAAATCTAGCTTGTCTGTAAGTTTTATGTCTTTATATAGGCCGATTAAGCCGTGAAAAGCTTTGTCTGTCGTCGTCTGTAGGCCGATAAAAGGCTTTATCTGATAGGCTATATTCTTGTCGAACCTATATTCAGCGCGCATTTCAAGCGAATCTTCAATGTCGAAAACATCGAACTCTCCGATACCTAATGCTATTTTTCCGCCAGCAAAACTATGGGGCGAAAAGGCAGTAAGGCTAAGGCATATCAAGGCTATGCTGAAGTGGATTTTGGAGCTGTAAAGACATATACGCATGATATTATATTCGTGTGATTTTAAGGCGTTAACAAAAAGACTTATTTTTTATAGCACAAATTAAAAGTGGATCAATACCATGCTGTTTCTTTCCAGCCTTGCTAAACGGTACAGATGTTTCTAGATTCACCGTAATTGATTCTTGTGCCTTTTAATGTTTGCATAGTTTATAAGGCGTGATGTTTATAAGGGCAAGGGTCGGAAATTAGTTTTAAGAATGGTTGTATAAATGATAGCAGCTTCAGCATTTTACTTATTCTCAGCAATTTTGTTGATGAGCGCGATACGCGTGATCACGGCATCGAATGCGGTGCATTCCGTATTGTTCCTTATTTTATGCTTCTTCAATGCGGGGGGGCTGTTTGTCTTGCTTGGCGCTGAATATGTGGCAATGACATTGGTTATTGTCTATGTCGGGGCGGTTGCCGTTCTGTTCTTATTTGTTGTGATGATGCTTGATATCAACTTTGAAAAATTGAGGGAAGGCTCACGTTCATATATTGGGATGGGCATTGTTTTGGGGCTGGTCATGCTTGCCGAACTTATCACTTTATATGCCGTATGGGATGAGAACGCCATTGGTGCGACAGGCGGCACTGCGGCAACGGGCGCTTCATCGAACACTGAGATTATCGGCAGCGTTTTATATACAGATTATATTTATGCCTTCCAACTTTCAGGCTTGATTTTGTTGGTGGCAATGATTGGCGCAATTGTTTTGACGCACCGCCGCCGTTCGGATGTGCGCCGCCAAAAAGTTGCAAAGCAAGTTGGCGTAACGCGTGATGATGCAATGGAAATTAAAAAAGTTGAAATAGGCGAAGGCCTTATTTAACGCAAAGTGATAAGAGTATTTAAGAGGTCGTTATGGACATAGGAACAATGCATTATTTAACACTTGCCGCCCTTTTGTTTACAATTGGGGTTTTTGGCATTTTCTTAAATAGGCGTAATGTAATCGTTATTCTGATGTCGATTGAGTTGATGTTATTGGCGGTGAATATTAATTTTGTGTCTTTTTCTGCGGCGCTGAATGATATTACAGGTCAGGTATTCACCATGTTCATATTAACCGTTGCGGCGGCTGAGGCGGCAATTGGCCTTGCGATCCTTGTTGTTTTCTTCCGTAAGCGCGGCTCTATCGCGGTTGAAGATTTATCGAATTTGAAAGGGTAACGTCTATGTCGTTTGAGTATTTAGCAGTTTTTGCACCGTTACTTGGTTTCTTAATTACATTTTTATTTGGTCAAAAAATTGGCGCACGCGGGGCGCAGATTGTCACATGCGGGCTAATGTTTGTAGCTGCGTTTTCTGCTGTTGCGTTGTTTAATTCTGTCATTCTTGGTGGGACGCATTATGTTGTACCGCTCGCGGAGTGGATTTCGTCAGATTTCTTTGTTGTGAATTGGGCGCTGCGCTTTGATACGCTCTCTGTCGTGATGATGTGCGTTGTAACAATTGTTTCAACATGTGTGCATGTCTATTCAGTCGGCTATATGAGCCACGACCCGCACAGAACGCGCTTTATGGCGTATTTAAGCTTGTTTACCTTTGCTATGTTGATGTTGGTGAGTGCTGATAACTTGCTGCAGCTTTTCTTTGGCTGGGAAGGTGTTGGTCTTGCGTCTTACTTGCTTATTGGTTTTTGGAACAGTAAAGATAGCGCAAATAGCGCCGCAATGAAGGCGTTTATCGTTAACCGTGTGGGTGATTTTGGCCTCGCGCTTGGCATTATGGCGATTTTTGTTGTCTTTGGCAGCGTTGATTTTGAAACGATCTTTGCGGCAGTAGAATCGAAAAAAGATTTAACTGTGAACTTTATTGGTTTTGATATTCACGCTATGACTCTCATTGGGTTGCTTTTGTTTACTGGCGCGGTTGGTAAATCAGCGCAGCTTGGCTTACATACATGGTTGCCTGACGCGATGGAAGGCCCTACGCCTGTATCCGCGCTTATTCACGCGGCGACGATGGTTACGGCAGGTGTATTCTTGGTCGCGCGTTTCTCACCTTTGTTTGAATATGCGCCGATTGCCTTAATGGTGATTACAATTGTTGGAGCATGTACGGCGTTGGTCGCGGCGACAATTGGTCTGACACAATTTGATATTAAACGCGTCATTGCTTATTCCACGATGTCACAGCTTGGTTATATGTTCTTTGCGCTTGGCGTGTCTGCTTATGGCGCGGCGATTTTTCACTTGATGACACACGCCTTCTTTAAAGCATTATTGTTCTTAGGTGCGGGCAGTGTAATCCATGCGATGTCTGATGAGCAGGATATGCGTAAAATGGGAGGTATTTGGAAAAAGATACCGTTTACCTATGCAATGATGTGGATTGGCTCGCTGGCCTTGGCCGGCGTACCGTTATTCGCAGGGTATTATTCTAAGGATATGATTTTAGAAGTCGCTTATGCTGACCAAAGCTGGTTCGGTAATTTGGCCTTTATCTTTGGTATTACGGCGGCTGTCTTAACCGCGTTTTATTCTTGGCGTTTAATTTTGATGACTTTCCACGGTAAGCCGCGCGCGGATAAGCATGTCATGGAACATATTCACGAATCTCCGCCTGTAATGACGGCGCCTTTGGCTGTGTTAGCGGTGGGCGCTATATTATCTGGCGCAGTATTCTATAATGGTTTTGTCGGCGGCGCGCACCATGGTGATGATCATGGCGCAGGGGCTGCAGCTATCCACGCCGATGTTACGCCGCATGCTGGCGATGAAGAACATCACGGCACGCCGGTTGAGGCAAGTGTAACGCATGAAGGTGAACATAGTGCAGCCCATGACTCACAAACATCACATTTCGCAGCATTGCATGACCGCAACATGTTTTGGCAAAATGCTATTCAGGTGTTGCCAGAAAATGACACGGTGGAAGCCGCACATAATGTACCGTTTTGGGTGAAAAAACTGCCAATTTTAATGTCTGGTTTGGGCATTGCATTAGCGTATATTTTCTACCTTCTTGTGCCAACATTGCCGGCTTTGTTTGCGCGGGCGTTTAAACCTCTGCACAGTCTGTTTTTCCGCAAATGGTATTTTGACGAATTATATGATGCCGCATTTGTTAAAAACACATTGCGCTTAGGGCATTTGTTTACAAAATCTGACCGTAAAATCATTGACCGCTTTGGCCCTGATGGCGCAGCGAGCGCATCAAGCTTTGTTGCGAGGATATCAAGCCGCTTTCAATCTGGCTTTGTTTATCAATATGCTTTCGTCATGATTATTGGCCTGGTTGTATTCATGCTGTGGCTGGCGCCGATTGATGTGCTGTCTATTGGTGAGCATATTCGTAATTTACTTGGTCGCAGTGAATAGAATTTTTGGAAGAGTGAAAGTTAACTATGTTTGATTTACCTGTTTTATCGTTGATGACATTCCTGCCACTGGTTGGGGTATTGTTTATTGTAAGTGTGCGCGGCAGTAACGAAGAAGTATCTGCGCGTAATGCGAAAAACACGGCTTTGTTTACGTCTTTGTTTACGGTTGCTTTGGCTGTTTACTTGGCGGTGCAGTTTGATGTTAGTGATGCTGGTTTTCAGTTCGTTGAAAAATATAGCTGGTTCCCGAGTTTAGGTATTTCATATTATATGGGCGTGGATGGTATTTCTCTGTTCTTCGTCTTGCTCTCTGCGATGCTTGTACCGATTTGTATATTAGCCAGTTGGCATGCGATTAAAAAGCGGGTCAAAGAATATATGATCGCCTTTTTGGTGCTTGAAAGCTTAATGATAGGTACGTTCTGTGCGCTTGACAGCTTCCTTTTTTATGTCTTCTTTGAAGCCGTACTTATTCCGATGTTTATTATTATTGGTGTGTGGGGCGGGCCGCGCCGTGTTTATTCGGCTTATAAATTCTTTTTATATACGCTTTTAGGCTCTGTTCTTATGCTTGTCGCGTTGCTTACGTTATACGTACAGCTTGGCACAAGTGATATTCCAACGTTAATGGAAAACCCTGTCGCGCGTGATTTGCAAATCTGGCTCTGGCTTGCTGTATTTGCAAGCTTCGCTGTGAAAATGCCGATGTGGCCTGTGCACACATGGCTGCCTGATGCGCACGTTGAAGCGCCGACGGCAGGATCTGTTATTTTGGCGGGCGTATTGCTGAAAATGGGCGGTTATGGCTTCTTACGTTTTTCACTGCCAATGTTCCCCGAAGCGTCTGAGCTGTTTGCGCCGATGGTGTTTTGGCTTAGCGTGATTGCGATTATCTACACTTCACTGGTTGCGCTTGTGCAAGAAGACATGAAAAAGCTGATTGCTTATTCTTCTGTTGCGCATATGGGCTATGTGACTTTGGGCATTTTTACCGCGACAACGCAAGGCATTGAAGGCGGCATATTCCAGATGATTTCACACGGTTTAATATCAGGCGCTTTATTCTTAAGCGTTGGTGTTATTTATGACCGCCTACATACGCGCGAAATTAACCGTTATGGCGGCATTGTGAAGAACATGCCGAAATATGCCACGGTGTTTATGATTCTGATGCTCGGCTCTGTTGGCCTACCGGGTACATCAGGCTTTGTTGGTGAGTTTTTGACATTGGTTGGTGTTTATCAGGTGAATACTCTCGTCGCCGTATTCGCCGCGACAGGTTTGATCCTTGGTGCGCCTTATATGCTCTACCTCTATCGCCGCGTCGTTTTTGGTAAGCAAATGAACGATGATGCCGCGAAAATGTCTGATTTGACCAAGCGTGAAATGACATTATTTGTGCCTTTGGTTGCGCTTGTCCTTTATCTGGGTATCTTCCCTGGTTATGTGATGGACCGTTTGCATCCGTCTGTTGATCGTTTGATTACTTTGTATGAAAGCGGTTTGCAAAAAGGTGAGGAGCGCCGTTTAGCGGCCTTGTCAGGCGATGCCAGTACAGTCGCGCAGATTAAACCGGCGGCAGGCATGTCTGAACAAGAAGTGACTTTTGTACCGGCGATTGCGCCAAGTTATGCGGGTAAGGAAGACTTACCAATGCCAATTATAAACTATAATGAATAGAGCATAAGATTATGAATTTAAATGATTTAGCCCCATTATACGCAGAATTATCACTTGCCGTATTGTCTATGATCCTATTGGTTTATGGTGTGCTGCAAAAGAAAGGTGAAATCGCTCGTAAGGTTGCTTATGGCGGCTGTTTTGCATTGATTATCGCAGGCATGTTCCTGTACGCATCGCCGCATGACCAAGACGTACGCCTGTTAAACGGTATGTTTGTCCATGATGGTTTTGGTGTCTTTGTTAAAACGCTGATTTTGATTGGTACGGGCGCTGCGCTGATGATGTCTATACAATATATGTATGATGAAGGCTTTGCGCGTTTTGAATATGTCGTGCTGTTCTTGCTTTCGGCGCTTGGTATGATGTTAATGGTGTCCGCAGGTAATCTTCTCGGCCTTTATATGGGCTTGGAATTACAGTCTTTATCCCTCTACGTTTTAGCAGCCATTCGCCGCGATTCTATTAAGTCGGCAGAGGCGGGCATGAAGTACTTTGTCCTTGGCGCGTTATCATCGGGTATGTTGCTGTTTGGTATTTCGTTGATATACGGCTTCACAGGCAGCATTGATTTTGTCGCCATTGGTGAATATGCGGCAAGTGAAAATGCATTAAGCAATGCGGGGCTGTTATTCGGCATGGTGTTTGTTATCGCGGCCCTTGCATTTAAAATATCGGCTGTACCTTTCCATATGTGGACTCCTGACGTTTATGAAGGCGCGCCGACAAGCGTTAGTGCTTATTTTGCGATGGTGCCAAAATTGGCGGCTGTGGCGTTGATTATCCGCCTTCTTATGGGGCCGTTTGATGGACTCGCCGAACAATGGCAGCAAATTATGTGGCTGATGGCGGCGGCGTCGATCCTTTGGGGTGGCTTTGCAGGTATTGCACAGACAAGCATTAAACGTATGCTCGCCTATAGCTCCATCGCGAATATTGGTTTTGCGCTAATCGGCCTTGCTTGCGCTGACGAACAGGGCATTGGCGCGACGCTTGTTTATATGGCACTTTATATGGTGATGACTGCGGGCGCATTTTGCGTGGTGCTGTATATACGCCGTGATGGCCTTGCGGCTGAGCGTATTGAGGATCTTGCAGGTTTATCGCAGACCAACCGTTATTTGGCCTATGTTATGGCGTTCTTTATGTTCTCAATGAGCGGTATTCCGCCATTGGCAGGTTTCTTTGGTAAGCTTGTTATTTTGCAGGCTGCGGTCGCAGCTGACCTTTATGTCTTGGCTGTGATTGGCGTGGTAGGTTCTGTTGTTGCGTGTTTCTATTATCTGCGCGTGATTAAGGTTATGTTCTTTGATGAAGCGGAGCAAGCTTTGGATAAATCAGAATCGAAGGCACGTCACTTTGTTGTGACGCTCTGCGCGTTGATTGTGCTGCTATTTATAGTGAAGCCTGAACCGCTGATAAACTTTGCGATGCATGCTGCGCAAATGATTTCTTAATCGCGAATGTCTTCACCATGTCACTTCCATGATTGGCGGTTACATCATTATGCTGATGTATCCTCAACGCAGGATATTATTAAAACACATCTAAACGAAGTTGCGGCTGATGGTAAAGCGCGCATTGCTGTGCAGGCGGATGTTCAATCATCAGGGCGTGGTCGGCATGGGCGTGAATGGGTATCGCCTGAGGGCAACTTGTTTGCAACGCTTGCTTTTCGTCCCGCACGTAAATTGGCAGAGCTTGGCTTATATGCCTATGTGACGGCTTTGGCGCTTTATGATGCTGCATCACATTATGATGAGAGCGGCGCGGCGCAAATAGCCCTTAAATGGCCCAATGATTTAATGGTGAATGACCAGAAGGCTGCAGGCATTTTAATGGAGCATTATGCCCATCAAGGGGATGATTATTTGTTGATTGGCCTTGGGGTAAATTTGGCGAGCGCGCCAACAGGTAAATCTGTGCTTTCGCAGTGCTTTGGGGGCATAGAAATTGACCGCCGCGATTTTTTAAAAACATTCCTCACGGCTTTTGATGCGTGGGATCAACGTTTATCAAGCGGCGGCGGGGCTGAGATTGCTGCTGCATGGCAAAGTAAGGCGTGGCGTTTAGATCAAACCATTACCGCCAAATTAGGGGATAAGCATTATTCAGGGCTATTTGATAGTATTGATGATATTGGCAGCATGATTATTCGGTTGGAAAATGGTGAGAAACGCCGTATAACCGCAGGGCAGCTATATTTTGGTGATGAAACAGACGATAATTAGAGAAGAGTACATTATATGTTCTTAGCTATTGATATTGGTAACACGCATAGCGTTTTCGCTTTTTTTGAAGGCGATACAGTTAAGGCTTTATGGCGTTTGCAAACTGATGCTAAACGCACTGCAGATGAATATAGCGCCTTCTTAATGCCGCTCGCGATTAAAGACGGCATTAACTTTGCGGCTGTACGTGATGTTTGGGTGTCTTCTGTTGTGCCAGACGTAGACGTTGAGATGAATAATCTTTCCCAGAGACTCTTTGATTGCAGCGTCGTAAAAATCACCCATGATGTATTGCCGCGCCTTGATGTAAAGCTGCAGCGCCCTGAAGAAGTCGGTGCAGACCGCCTTGTGAACGCAGTGGCGGTACTTGAATATTACAAAGCGCCCGCCATCGTGATTGATTTCGGTACGGCGACAACATTTGATGTCGTGGATGGCGCTGGCGCGTTTGTTGGCGGCGTTATTGCGCCGGGGGTGAATTTATCGGTGAATGCCTTATATGCGGCAGCGGCGAAATTGCCTAAAATATCCATTGAGAAGCCAAACAAAGCCATTGGTGACAGTACGATAAGCGCGATGAAATCGGGCATATATTGGGGCTATGTTTCAATGGTTGAGGGCATGGTTAAACGCATTACGGCGGAGCTTGATGGCAGCGGCGTTAAGCCGATGATTATTGCCACTGGCGGGCTATCGCATTTAATGGCGGAAGGTCTCGGAGACTTGGTTGATGTGGTGGATGAAGACTTGACCCTAAAGGGTTTGAAAACAATATATAATTTGCATTTAAGTGATGTGAAAAATAAACAGAAAAAAGTAATGAATTGATATGAGCGAAAATAAGAAAAAGAAATACGGCCAGAGCATTGATCCACAAAAATTATACTTCCTGCCCTTAGGTGGCTCTGAAGAGTTTGGTATCAATTTGAACCTCTATGCTTATCAGGGGAAATGGCTGGCGATTGATATTGGTATCGGCTTTGCTTCACATCGCTACCCAGGGGTGGATATTGTTGTCCCTGATCCGACATTTATTGAGGAGCGCAAAGATAGCCTTGTTGGCTTAGTTGTGACCCATGCGCATGAAGATCATGTTGGTGCGGTGGCGCATTTATGGCCGCGTTTGCGCTGTCCGATATACTGCACGGCATTTACAGCAATTATTTTACAAAACAAAATGGCCGATTTAGGCGTAGAGGGCGCTGATATCCGTATTGTGAATACGGATAGTACTATATATGATCTTGCGCCATTTAACCTTGAATTTGCTGCTGTAGCGCATTCTATTCCGCAGACGGCAGCTGTATTGATCCGCACCGATGTTGGTAATATTGTCCATAGCGCGGATTGGAATTTGGACCCTCAGCCCGTGATTGATGACGGTACGGTTGAAGCGCCGTTCCGCAAGATAGGTGGCGAAGGGGTGCTTGCTTATATTGGCGATAGCACCAATGCACAGCATAAAGGGCGCGCGGGCAGTGAAACGCTTGTTGCTGAAGGGTTAAAGAATGAGTTCGCCAAGCAAAAGGGGCGGATTATTATTACGCTGTTTGCATCGAATATTGGGCGGATGCAATCTGTTATGCGCGCGGCGCAGGAATGTGGGCGCTCTGTTTGCGTGCTTGGGCGTTCGTTGATTAATATGAATGCAGCAGCTAGGCAGGTGGGCTATTTAAATGATTTGCCGTCTATTATTAGTGAAGAGCGCGCGGAGCATTTACCGAGTGACCAAATCGTCTATGTTGTTACAGGATCGCAAGGTGAGGGGCGCGCAGCGCTGGCACGTATATCGCGCGGCGACCATCCTGCATTAAGTCTTAGCCGCGGGGATAGCGTTATATTCTCATCAAAGGCTATACCAGGTAATGAGCGCGATATTAATGATTTGAAAAGCTTAATTGTCGCATCAGGCGCGAAGGTCGTCGACCATCACTCAAGCGATGAAGTGCTGCATGTTTCAGGCCATCCAAGCCGTGATGAGCTGAAAGATATGTATGAATGGACGCGTCCTGAGATTGTTATTCCTGTACATGGAGAGCGCCTACAGCTACAAGCGCAGTCTGACTGGGCGCGTGAGTGTAAAGTGCCGCAGACGTTGGTGCCACTTAACGGCTCACTGATTGAATTTTCAGAGCAGCAAGCACGCATTATTGATACCATTCCAACGGGTATCTTGGCGGTAACGCCTAGCGGCCTTATCCCCGGTACGCATAGGTCCTTAACCCAGCGCCGTAAGCTGCAATATGAAGGGGTGATCTTTATATCAATCGTCGTTGATCGTCGTGGTCATTTGGCGGATGAACCGCAAATGAGCACCCACGGGCTTATTGACCCGACATTTAAGGATGAGCTTGAGATTATTGAGGATATGGAAGAAGAGATTAATGACATTATTGTCGATATGTCTGTAGATGACCGCAGTGATGATAATTTCATAGCAGAAGAAGTGCGCATTGGCATTCGTAAGTTGGCGACAATGACTTTCCGCATACGTCCGCGTGTCTTTGTGCATGTGTCGCGCGTTTAGATTTGTATAGGGAGTAGGCCACATGGATTTTTTATCAGGCGTTGT
>DELD01000036.1 GCA_002354205.1 Micavibrio sp. UBA2705
TTTCGGCATTACAGTCGAAGAAACTATCGCCGCAGTTAGAGAACAGCTTTAAGTCACAATTTTAATAAACGCAAATAGAGTGGAGAATATTATGAGCGTAAAAGTAGCAATTAATGGTTTTGGTCGTATTGGTCGTTTGGTGTTTCGTGCATTAATCGAATCTGGACGCACAGATATGGAAGTCGTTGCGATTAACGACCTTGCCGATTCAAACACAAACGCGCATTTGCTGAAATATGATTCTGTGCATGGCGTATCAGCGGCGGATATCTCTGTATCTGGCGATGATATTGTTGTGAACGATAAAACCATCAAAGCATTCCAAGAACGCGACCCTGCGGCTTTGCCTTGGGGGGAAATGGGCATCGATATTGTATTTGAGTGTTCAGGCATTTTCACATCACGTGAAATGGCGGGTAAACATTTAGAAGCCGGCGCAAAGAAAGTTCTGATCTCTGCACCTGCAAGCGGTGAAGATTTAACCGTTGTTTACGGCGTAAATTCAGACGATTTGAAAGCTGAACATAAGCTTGTGTCAAACGCATCATGCACAACAAACTGCCTTGCACCATTTGCACATGCCATTCACAACGCGATTGGCATTGAAACAGGTTTCATGACAACCATTCACGCCTATACAGGCGATCAGCGCACCGTTGATACAATGCATAGTGATTTGCACCGCGCGCGTGCAGCCGCTGTGAACATGATCCCGACATCAACAGGCGCAGCGAAGGCTGTTGGCAAAGTTCTCCCTGCCCTGAACGGCAAGCTTGATGGCGTTGCGATCCGCGTTCCTACCCCGAATGTATCATTGGTTGACCTGACATTCACAGCAAGCCGCGATACAACAGTTGAAGAAATTAATGCAGCGGTCAGCGCCGCAGCATCTGGCGCATTAAAAGGCGTATTAGATGTTTATGACGCGCCGCTAGTGTCAACCGACTTCAACCACAACCCACATTCATCCATATTCTCACTTGCGGGAACAAAAGTCATGGATGGTAACTTTGTGCGCGTGATGAGCTGGTATGACAATGAATGGGGTTTTTCTAACCGTATGTTAGATACAGCTGCCAAAATGCATGCTGTGGGGTATTAAGTTTTATTTATAGACAGTTATAGCCCTATAACTTTATAGTTTTAAAAAGCAACGCACCGCATTGGTCTGTTGCTTTTTTTTGTACCTTTTAAGAATGAGCATTATTGATGGAATCATTATCATTTCAGATTGTTTTAATCGCCCTTTTCGCCATTGCTTCGCAGTGGATTGCATGGAAATTGCGTATTCCGGCGATCATCTTCCTTTTGGGCAGCGGCTTTTTACTCGGCCCCGTACTTGGCGCATTAAACCCGCATGAATTAATGGGTGATTTCCTTAAACCCGCCATCGCCGCCGCCGTGGCGATCATTCTGTTTGAAGGCAGCTTACAGCTTAACTTTAAAGACCTGCGTGATACGCAGCGCATTGTGCGGCGTATAACTATGTTTGGCGCTCCGATTGGCTGGGTGCTTATCAGTATCGCTGCGCATTATATTACTGGGCTTGATTGGCCGACAGCTATTACGCTCGGCGGCATACTCATTGTCACTGGGCCGACGGTCATTATGCCGATGTTAAAGCAGGCGCGTCTGAATAAACGCAGCGGCTCAGTGCTGAAATGGGAAGGTATTGTGAATGACCCCTTAGGCGTTATTTTTGCTATTTTAGCTTATGAATATTTCGTATCAACATCTGAAGGCGTTTCGGGATTTTCATTCTTTGTTGAAAATGGTGCATCCATCGTGATGGTGTCATTAGTCAGCTTTGGCTTCGCTCATTTAACTAAACGCATTTTTGAACGCGGGCATATGCCTGAATATTTAAAAGCGCCTTTTTTGGTGTCATCTGTACTGATATTATTTTTCAGCTGCAATGCATTGCTTTATGAATCCGGATTAATTGCCGTCACCGTTATGGGGGTGACATTAACCAATATCCACTCCCGCAGCATGGAAGAAATTAAACGCTTCAAAGAAACGACAACCTTATTATTAGTCTCCGGCTTATTCTTGCTGCTGACAGCTGACTTGGAATTAGAAGCCCTGCTCAGCCTTAACTGGCAAAGCTTTGTATTCATCTTTATGCTGCTCTTTGTTATTCGCCCCATTACCGTGTTTATTTCAACGCTGGGTACTAACATCACCTTCGCCGAAGCGGCCTTTACCAGCCTTATTGCGCCGCGTGGCATTGTTTGCGCAGCTATGGCGGGGATTATTGGGCCATTATTGGTCAAAGGCGGCTTTGAAAGCGGCGCGCAGATTTTCCCGATCGCATTTGCCATTGTTGTCATCAGCGTGACCTTGCATAGCTTTATGATTAAGCCACTCGCGGAGAAGTTAAAATTAACATCCGAAGAACAAAACGGCGTGATTATAGCGGGCAGTTATGCATGGTCAGTGCAATTGGCAGAAGCCCTTAAATCACGCGAAGTCCCCGTTCTTATTGTCGATAATAACTGGGGATCATTGAGCAAGGCGAAACTCGCCGACATTCCTGTTTACCATGGGGAGTTACTTTCTGATGAGACTGAGTTCAGCCTTGATTTCACGGCATTTAACACTTTAATCGCCGCGACGGCAAACCCCGCTTACAATGCGCTGCTTTGTGAAAATCTAGGCTATGAGTTCGGATCAGAGCGCGTATTCAGTATAGCCCCTGCCGAGGACGGTAAATCAGAGCACCGCAAAATGTCACATCACGTCCAAGGACAAGCCTTTGTGCGTGAGGGTCTTACTTTAGAGAGCCTCTATCAGGATTTTGAAAACGGTTATCGCTTTAAAATATCGCGCGTGGGTAAAAAAGATGACGAGCTTATTATCCCAGAAGATAGCTTTACAAATATTCATGTTGGCATCATCAGCAAAGCTGGCGTGGTGAGTTTTTACACCGAAGACCCAACGTCACAAATATCCCCACGTGAGGATGATTTTATTATTACCTTGACCAAGACAGAAGAAAACGAAGCCGAAGCATAAGGACTCTGCTTTTTAGGGATTATTTTATTGACTTTAGCCACGCCGCTGATGTAGTTATGTCAACAACAATAAAGATAAAAAGAACACATGAATAGCAATGGCATAACAATAATGGATAAGGATGCCGCTGCGCTTAGTAAAAGCGCAGTACGTGCTTATGAGCGGATAATGGCGCTCCGCCATACGCTTGACGAACAAGGCAAGCATAACAGCCCACTGTTTATACTCGCGGGTGAAAATCACCAATACCTGCCTGAGCATATTCACCACATGATTTTAATTGATGCACTTAGCCGCGCGAACGATAATTTTGCAGTAAGCTTAGAGATCAAACATAATGCAGCCCCGAACCTTCACAAAATTGAAAATAATGCTGATTATTTATCCATTGGAAAAGCGGTGTGGAATTTAAACTACGCCATAGACGAACTTGAAACGCCCTATTGTAACTACACAAACCGCTTATTACTACGCCAATGCAAATCAGGTTTAGAACAAGGCCGTCTGAGCTGCGTTTTCTCAGATGTTGCCGCCAAGCAATCTGGCTATTTACGCATCGCCGATCTTAACGACCCAAGCACCCAGGCAAGTTTTATAGCGGTGAAGGCTGCGCATGAAAAATGTTCGACCACCTCCCCCACAGGAACAAAAATACGTGATCATCACATGTTCACGAAGATGAAAGAACACGCAGAGCATATAGGCGCGCGCATAGTTTACCACTGCACTGGCGCAGACCATTTAGAAGGGCTATCGCGGCATTTTAATGCGGCAAACCTCCCCTATTTAAACCTTATTTCAGAACAATGCCTGACTTACGACTTCGCCGAAGACATGCACGCCCAAATGCTTGTTTTAGAGGGGCTACCTGATATAACCGCGCATTATATTCCTTCTGATCCGCAAACCCCGCCAGATATGTTTGCAGACATTATTACCGAAGATGAAGAGCGCGCTTATGTGCATAGCAAATTAGAGTGTTTAGGTTTAGGGCATTTGAAATAAAATAAAAAGCGCCAGTTTTATGCTGACGCTTTTTTTAACCCTATTATACGCGTTGCATTTAGGAAAGCTGATCCCAATATTCCGCTGGGCACATACCAACAGCATTAAAGCCACAATCCACATAGTGGATTTCACCTGTTACAGCGCCTGACAATTCACTCAACAGATAAACACCTGTGCCGCCGATCTCTTTGAGGTCAACACTGCGGTGAAGCGGTGAAGTTAGCTCGCTATATTTGAAAATTTTGCGCGCGCTGCCAATGGCTGAGCCTGCCAAAGTGCGCATTGGGCCTGCAGAAATCGCATTAACGCGAATGTTTTTACGGCCTAAATCGGCAGCCAGATAACGTGTTGACGCTTCAAGTGCGGCTTTGGCAACGCCCATCACATTGTAATTTGGCATGACTTTTTCTGCGCCATAATAGCTTAGTGTCACGGCTGAGCCGCCCTTTTCCATTAATGGCTCTGCGTGTTTCATAACAGATGTAAATGAGTAACAAGAAATATGCATTGTATGCAAGAAGTTCTCAAGGCTCGTATCAACATAACGCCCTTTAAGCTCTTCTTTGTTTGAATAAGCGACAGCATGAATAATGAAATCAATGCTGCCCCATTCTTTTTCTAATGTTTTAAAAACAGCAGCAATATCTTCATCATTACTAACATCACACGGCATTAAAAGCGCATTGCTATGATGTGGTGCAACAAGGCCTTCAACGCGTTTTTTGAATGCATCGCCCTGATAAGTGAAAGCAATTTCCGCGCCATGTTCATATAATGCTTGCGCCATCCCCCATGCAATTGATTTATCGTTCGCGACGCCCATAATAAGGCCACGTTTACCTGCAAAGAGTTGTGTATTGCTCATTTTTTTATCTATTCGATTATCTTGTTATTGTTTTTATAAACCAGAGTTACCCATAATGACTTATGATTTAGTCAACTTTAGAAAACGCTAAGCAGCAATTCGTACCGCCAAAGCCAAAGCTGTTCGAAAGAACCGTTGTATGTTCAACATTTTCACGACATTCTGTGACCAAGTCCATGCCTTCAGCGCCTTCATCTCTGTTTTCAACATTGATGCTTGGACAAATGAAGTTGTGCTTCATCATGAGCAAGCTATAAACAGCTTCTTGTACTGATGTCGCGCCAAGTGAATGGCCTGTCATTGATTTTGTTGAGCTAAATGCCGGTACTGCTTCACCGCGTTTTTCAAAGACTTCTTTGATACCGCCGAGCTCTGTAATGTCACCAACAGGCGTTGATGTACCATGTGTGTTGATATAGCTAACATCACCCTCAACTGTACTTAAGGCTTGTTGCATACAACGCACGGCACCTTCACCGCTCGGAGCGACCATGTCGTGACCATCAGAAGTCGCGCCATAGCCAGTAAGCTCAGCATAGATTGTTGCGCCGCGCGCTTTTGCGTGTTCGTATTCTTCCAGAACCAATACGCCTGCACCGCCGCCGATAACAAAACCATCGCGGCCTGAATCATATGCGCGTGACGCTTTTTCTGGTGTGTCGTTATATTTCGACGACATGGCGCCCATACCGTCAAATAAACAAGACAACTCCCAGCTCAGCTCTTCACAGCCACCAGCAAAAACAATGTCTTGCTTGTCATACATAATTTGTTCAAGGCCGTTACCAATACAATGACCCGATGTTGCACATGCCGATGAAATTGAATAATTAACACCCTTAATCTTCATATAAGTCGCCAATGTTGCGCTTGCCGTTGAAGACATACAGCGCGGCACTTGGTATGGCCCGACGCGTTTTGGAGTTTTTTCTTTGGCTGTGTTCGCGGCCAGAACAAGGTTTACAGCAGATGGGCCGCCTGAGCCCATAACAATACCAGTGCGTGGGTTTGAAACTTGGTCCTCGCTAAGACCTGAATCTTTAATCGCATCGCTCATCGCGACGTAGCAATATTGTGCGCCCTCGCCCATGAAACGGCGCATACGGCGGTCAACAAGAGATTCCAAATCAATTTCTGGCTTACCATGTACTTGTGAGCGAAAACCTAAATCAGCATATTCTTGCGAGAATGTAATACCTGATTTGCCAGCTTTAAGCGATTTCACAACATCATCTGCATTGTTACCGATGCACGATACAATGCCAAGTCCAGTTACAACAACACGTCTAGGCGTAATTGGTTTCATCATTTTCTTACTCTTTTATTAAATTAAAGATCAATATTTTCGATTAAAAGCGAGAACAGCTGTTAAGCTGCTGCGGCTTGTGAATTATCAAACAAGCCAACCTTAAGGTCTTTTGCTTCATAAATCACTTTACCATCTGCAATAACTTTACCGTCAGCAATGCCCAATACTAAGCGGCGGTTAATCACGCGCTTAAAGTTGATTTCATATTGCACGAGTTTCGTTGTTGGCAGAATCTGTTCGCTAAACTTCAGTTCACCCAAACCAATAGCACGACCAGACCCCTTGCCGCCTATCCAGCCAAGGTAAAAACCGACCAACTGCCACATCGCATCAAGGCCAAGGCAGCCTGGCATTACAGGGTCGCCCTTAAAGTGGCAATCAAAAAACCATAGGTCAGGTTTAATGTCGAACTCAGCGACAATTTGGCCTTTACCATGTTCCCCGCCATCTTCAGACACATGCGTGATGCGATCAAACATCAACATAGGCGGAAGTGGAAGCTGTGCGTTACCTGGGCCGAACATTTCGCCGTTACCACAGGTGATTATTTCCTCATAGCTGTAGGAAGATTTTTGTTCAAAGGTCATATCACCAATTTTTTCTGTTTGTACTGACATGGCTTTTTTATACTGGCAGAAACGTATAGGCGCAAACCTTTTTTGCCAAAAAACATTTTTTCTTCGGGTAAAATTGATTGCCTATATAAGTAAACGCCATAGGTAAGGCACAAACGCAAAAAGTTAACATCCACAGCTTTCGCCTGCCAATATGTTATGAATGACGTTGAATATAGGTAAAAGAACTGGTTTTTACGCGCTTTGCGTTTCTTTGAACATTTCAATCATCGCGGCGAGCGCTAATGGCTTGGCGATTACTGGGGCAATTTCAGGTTCTTCCCCGCCTGAGACAACGGCAATCATACGTCCTGCTGCTTTTGCGCAGACAACGGCGTAATCATAGCTATTTTCAAGCTTTAATATCGGCAGTAAGCTTTCACAATAAGGCTTGAAAGAGCGCACAACATCCACCGGCGCATATGCAGGGGCATCATTGGCGGCGAGGCCTAAACGCCAATCTTCACCGCTTGCTACGCCGTGGCGTGCCGCTTCGCGGGTCATGACATAGACGATCTCATCAAACTGTACTGGCAGGCTCATGCCTGAAAATTCACCAACATAAAACTGCTTATCAGGCGTTGTGACATCACGTTTTGCATGTTCTTGGCTGACATAGTCCCCTGCCGCGCCGCTTAAGGATACAAGGCAATCAGCCAACTCCCATTCTTGCTTTAACATCATATGGTCAAGCGATGCATCGCATAGTTCTTGTGCCGCGATTTCATATGCAAGGGCGCGCCATGCACATTCAATGATTAAGCGGCTGCTTTCATCAATGGGAATATCTTGATTATCCCATTCAGACAAATTGTGGTAAGCCAAATAAACAATCAGATCAACAAAGCCATATATATCATGTTCCCAGTCACACATTAACTGGCGAGCAAGTTCGCGTCCGCGCTCTGCGTTGTCTTCGACAATATAGGCTGGTGGGCAGACAAATAATGGCAGTTCACCTGTGTAAGGTTTTTTGTCCATACTCGCGGTGAATTTATCAATAATTGATTTCAGCGCATCAATCGGCTCTTCAAAATAAAGTGCGGTTTCAACCATCACACCGGCATAAAGCTGCAGCGCCATAAATACGTCTATGCCTTTACCACGCACATGAGATAACGTCGCGACATGGCGCGTCATTTCTAATGCCGTATTGGCTTTTATATTCGATTCATAGGCTAAAGACATAGCTTAAAATTGCGCGGATGCGCCCTAGATAATATTATAAACATTTGAAACAAAGCTACATTTTGAAGCGGCGAATGCCTGATGTAACTTAGAATTTCGGTACAGTTAATTCTGTGAAACCAGAATCATATTTAAACGTTACTCAATAAGTTCATCGGGGTAAATGCCCCACAAGTACTTTTTTTCAACCCATCCCCGATAAGCTTTAAAATCAACCAAACAAAAGGCCATATCGCATTTTTCTACGGCGCCAATGACCCCGTTTTCTACTTCTAAAACCTTACGGCTTTGTAGGTTGGCTTTTTTATACGCGCTCAAGGTCTCCATATTGGGCGTAGAAAATTCAACTAATGCTGTGCGTTTGCCACTTAATAAAGTGCTATGTACCCAGCTCACCGAACCTTCAATATCTTTAATTTGTCGCCAAGCATCAAATTCTGCCGTGATTTCGACCGGCATATTGGCGCGTTTATATTCCCATTGCAAAGGATAACGCAGCGCTGGCCCCGTGCGTGCGTTGACTTTAGATGAACGCAGCGAGACAAAGCGCGGTAAAGGTAAGCCTGTGACGCTGCCAAATTTTGCGGCTTCGGCGCGTGCCTGTTTTGCGGTTAACGCATAACCGCCCACACAGAGCACCAGCGCAAAACTGAGCAGCATGGTTAACTTTATAAACTGGTCTATGGCGGTCTTATTCACAATCATTCCTTGACTTTTCCGTCTTATAGAAAATATAACACTGAGAGATAATATTCAGTGAAACACCCCTTACGGGTCAAGAGCAAATATGGTTAATAAACAGATTAATACCAAAATAGCTGATATACGCATTGCCCCGATGATCGATTGGACGGATCGCCATTGCCGGTATTTCCTGCGCCAACTTTCGCCTAATGTGATGCTTTACACTGAAATGGTGACCTGCGGCGCATTACTGCATGGCGATGCCGAGCGCCATTTACGCTTTGATGACACCCAGCACCCCATTGCCCTACAGCTTGGTGGCGGCGATCCTGATGATTTAGCCACATGCACAAAAATGGGCGCAGATGCAGGCTATGATGAAATCAATCTCAATTGCGGCTGTCCGAGCGACCGCGTGCAAAGCGGTGCGTTTGGCGCATGTCTTATGAAAGACCCCGCACATGTTGCGCGCTGCATCGGGGCGATGGCTAAGGCAACAGATAAACCTGTTAATATCAAGTGCCGTATCGGCGTTGATGAATTTGAAGATTATGATTTCCTTAAATCATTTGTCGCACAAAACCATGATGCTGGCTGCAATGAGTTTATTGTCCATGCACGCAAAGCATGGCTAAAAGGTCTAAGCCCTAAACAAAACCGCGAAATCCCCCCGCTTCGTTATGATGTTGTACATCGCCTCAAGCAAGATCTTCCGGATATACATTTTGTTATTAATGGCGGCATCACGACAATAGAACAGATAAAAGAGCAGCTGGAATTCGTCGATGGTGTGATGATTGGCCGTGAAGCGTATCAAAACCCGTACATATTGGCAGAGATAGAAAAGCACATATTCAAAAACGAATCTGTACCAACGCGTGATGAAATCGCCTTGAAAATGGTTGATTATGCACGCGCGCAATACGAAATGTACCAAACCCCTGTAAAATCAGTCACCCGCCATATATTAGGCCTTTATCAAGGCTTACCACGGTCAAAAAGATGGCGGCGCACCCTGTCTGAAGCGCATAAACACCCTGAAGATTATTTTGATATTATTCAGGACGCACTTAATAATATGCACAGTAAAAAGACTGAAACTTGCATAGCCGCTTGATCCCTAGTCATTATTAATTATATTATATCAGGTCTGTGAGAGGACTCGAATATAGTATTCACCTTTTTAATTCATTTGGCCGTGGGCTCAAAGTCAGGTTTTACACAAATATGGATTGGCAACGTTTAGATCGTAAAGCGACCGAAGACCTTATTAATAAGGCCGGCTCTGCTTCTGTGTTATTTTCGCCGCAAACCAGCGAAGCGCGGCGTGCGTCTCTGTCTTTCCTTGATAATTTTGCTCTGTATCGTTTGACGAACTACGCTGCGCTGCCGATTATCTCGCTCGACTATCTTGTTAACGAAAACAGCACTGATAATAACAGCGTCTTTTATCTTGACGGTTCAAAGAATAGTATTTTGCAAGCCATACGCAATGATAATTTTTCAATTACCGAAGAAAACATCGTTTCATATGTAAGTTTCTTCTTTAAAAATGCACCAGACCCAGAAGGCGATATTTATATCATTGAAGATTTAGACGACCTTGTTTTCTTCGACCTTTTAGAATCTGGACAGCAAGATAAATTAAGAAACAACTTCACCGCCCCAGAAATTAAACGCCTTGATGATGGGCGCTTTGAAGTTAAAGCCTGCATGGTCTACCAAGGAAGCTTAGTTACGGGGCTAACATCTGTGTTAGGCGATGGCAATGTTAACGTATCGTCAATATCGATGATGATACACTCAACACCTGCTTATCATAAGGTTGATAATTAACCTAAAGCGCCGCAACAAAGAACAATAAACTAGTTTATATTTAAGCGAGATGAACTTTAATGACGACAGAGAATAACACAAATTCAAACAGCGAGCTTCAAGGCCCTTTCTCACAAATGGGTCAACCTAGTGCATTAGACGTTTTACGCCACGACCATCACGATGTTGTGCTTAAAAAAGCGCGTCAATCTCTGGAAAAAATCCCGACAGGGCGTACATTGCTCACTATATTGGATAAGTATAAATTCCCGATAAACATTCTTAAAGGCAAAGAAATTACTTATTTAAGCCCTGATGAAAAGAGTTTAACCCTGTTTGCTCCACCTGAATATAAGGGCTTAGAAAGCATTCTCGCCATGGCGCTCGGGCTAGGAATTCGCGAATTAGAACAAGGTCTTATGGGCATCACTCGTCCATCGCAAGACATGGATGACATTACATATTGTCAACGCATCCTCACAAAAAGTGTTGACATAACTAAGTATATGTGTATAATTGCTAGTGAGTTCCATGATACCCATGACGATAAGAAGCCTCTTGACAAGGTTATTGAATTGGGACATGGTGATGTATACAAAGCATACATTAATAAAGTTTCATATGAAGAGTTCGTCGACATATTTGTCGAAAAAGATATCGAAACATATGAAAATAATACAGGTAATAGTGAGTAAGTAGAAAGTATAGGTGTAATATGACTAATGCAGGTAATATGAGTACAATGTTAAAGAATGCTAGATCTATGATGCCAGCACCAGCACTTCGTGCTGCAAAAGCTGCGGTGTCAACTATTCCAGAGACTGGCCACAGCATCCACGCAAAAAAAGGCCCAGCCCCTCGCATGTAAGACAATAGATGCTAAATATTAAAGAATTCTTAAAAACCGTCCCGTTGGACGGTTTTTTTTGTTTCTCCTTATATTTAAAGAGCTTGGCGTGCCTAATCCATATTTTCCTCCGCCCACCTACGCAATATAATTACACAAAAACAAAACTTATCAACATATTGTTACTATAATCCTATTTAGCGCCTTGACTCTTTCCCCATATCGAGTCACCATGAAATTAACAATAACGATAAAAAATGAGGTGTATCATGAAAGCAGGACTAATTACAAAGAGTTGTATCGAACTTGGTAAAATTGACGATGCGCACAAACTTGCATCCATCGCCAAAGGCTGTAAAGCTATTCCATCATCCGTCGTGAACGTAAGCACAGCGAATCTTGATCGCCGCGCATCATCACCTTTCATGAAAGTCGCATAAAGACTTTACACAAACAGAATTCATAAAAAGCCGCCTTAATTGGGCGGCTTTTTTCTTGTCTACAGTTTTTTGCATACGCCCATTTAAGCAGATGTTTGTGCATATATTGATGCGCGTGATCAGCCCTCTCTTGCCCCGCCGCGCAAATAATTTAATATATGTCCTATACAAACATTGAAACAGACGAGGCCGTCCCATGCGTTATTTGCCATTATCAAAACAGAACCGTGAAGACATGCTCACTGCGACTGGCGCGAAAGATTTGCGTGCTTTATATAAGGATGTTCCTGATAGTGCTTATAATGACAATTTAATCGAATCACTCCCTGCCCATAAAAGCGAAATGGACGTTGAGCGTATTATGAATGGCTACGCACAGAAAAATATTAGCGCCGCCCACGCCCCCTTCTTCCTTGGCGGCGGCGTGTATCATCATCATATTCCTGCAAGCGTTGACCATATTATTCAGCGCAGTGAGTTTCTGACCGCCTATACGCCGTATCAGCCTGAAATCGCGCAGGGCACTTTGCAGGTTATTTATGAATTTCAAACCATGATCGCCAAGCTGACAGGACAAGATATTGCCAATGCATCATTATATGACGGCGCGACAGCCGTGGCAGAAGCATCCCTGATGGCAATGCGCGTTAAGCGCCGCGATAAAGTTATCATCGCAAATGAATTGCACCCTGATTATAAGGAAACTTTAGAAACCTACCTCAATAATGACAATTTTGCAGATGAAGATGAAAGCAAGAACATCGCCGCGATTATCGTCCAGTCACCTGACTTTTTTGGTAAGCCAGAAAAATACGCACCGTGGCGTGCCAAGGCCGATGCATTAGATGCGCTGCTTATCATTGTCGTCACTGAAATTGTCTCGCTTGGTATGCTGCCCACACCATCATGCGCCGATATCGTCTGCGGCGAAGGCCAAAGCATTGGCCTGCCAATGAGTTTTGGCGGCCCACATCTCGGCTTTTTTGCATGTAAAAAAGATTATTTAAGACAAGTGCCTGGCCGCCTATGCGGACGCACCAAAGACGCTGATGGGCATGATAGCTATGTCCTGACCCTTTCAACGCGCGAACAACACATCCGCCGCGACAAGGCGACATCCAACATTTGCACCAACCAAGGGCTTTGCGCCCTCGCCTTCACTGCGCATATGAGCCTGCTTGGAGATATGGGCTTCCGCCATCTCGCGCAGCTCAACCACGAAAAAGCCTGCGAACTTGCCGATAAACTCGCCGCCATAGACGGCGTAGAGGTCGAAAACGAAACCTTCTTCAATGAATTTGTTATCACCCTACCCATCAGCGCCGAAATCGCCATCAATAAACTCGCCGCCCAAGGCATCATCGCCGGCCTCGCTCTTGAGAATAACCGCCTCCTCCTCTGCGCGACCGAAGTCACCACCGAAGATGACATGGACGCTCTTGCTTCTGGCCTAGCGGCTCTACTCTAAAAGGTTTGCAGCTATTTCCCGTTGATAACTTTTTATAGAGAATTGAGGCGCAGCGCGAGGTGGTGATAGAATTATTTATAGTCATAAATCCTTTATGACGATTCTTCATTCTTCTCAAGCGGATGTTCATTCGCTTTAGCCCGAATTCTAGCTAGAAAAAGAGCGCGCACATGCATAGTGATATTAGCAGTATTGATCACCCATATTCCATCAACACATCAGACCATTATCTTATACATGGTTTGCTCAATCTGCCGCAAAATGTGCAAATTACTGATTTTCAGTCTAAAGTTGTTATTCTGCCTACACTGCAAGATGCGGGACTGCACAGCCATTTGCTACAAACGCAGCGTAAGTTTTTCAACCAAAACGGTTTTGATGTATTGCGCGTTTCGTTTTCATCTCTCAATCAAGACGGGCGTAATTTTCAAGACATTACATTAGGCCACATGGCGAATGATATACGCCAGATTTGCACTGACCTGCGCGCGTCTTACGATAATATTTTCATTGCCGCGCACGGCCTCTGCAGCTTTGCGGTGGCGCTTTCCAATGCGGATTGTGAGGGGTTATCTCTGATTGAGCCCTGTTTTGTGCCTTACGAAAACTTTGTAGAATCTGGCTATGCGTACCGCCGTGATTTGAATATGTATCAAAGCCTGCTTAACCCGATGGAGTGTTTAAGCCCGCGCCTTGTTGAAAGCTGCAAGCTGTTTGATCATGCCTCATGCCGCGGGATGATCCAGTCTATGGATAAACCTTCGCAGCTTATTTGGGCTGAAGGCGGCCTTGGTGAAAATATGGCGGCGCTTTATAAGGCGCATCTAAATACACACGCGCAGAGCGTAACGATTGCAGGGGCTGATCATAATTTCAATGCCGCGAATAGCATGGAAAAAGCACTGGAGCAAAGCCTAGAGTGGTTTAATTACTGTAATCATATGTATGTTATATCGGCGCTTACGCCTGCGATTGATGCGTATAAATTACCCACATATGCGGTGAATTAAACGTCACGACCTATAGGAAAAAACCTGCATCCGCCTTATAATTAATCCATTCAATAACGAATGGATAATGATATGAGTGCGGATATGGCTATGGATAAAAACATACAGCATAAACCTTCGAATGATTACGATTTAAGCGATGATCGTAATAGAGGCCTTCATTATGAAGAGCCGTTCTTATGGGACTTGCCGCAAACGGATCATAGCGGCGTTGATTTAAAGCCCCTTAAAGGCGGCATCAACCGCACAGGCCTATCACCACGCGATGAAACTGGCCTGCCGAATTT
>DELD01000042.1:0-615 GCA_002354205.1 Micavibrio sp. UBA2705
AAAAGAAGCTTTTTAGTAATTACCCATTACCAGCGCCTGCTTGATTATATTAAGCCTGATGTCGTGCATGTCCTTGCCGATGGTAAAATCGTTGAAAGCGGCGGCGCTGAACTTGCGCTGCGCCTCGAAGACGAAGGCTATGCAAAATTTGCGAAGTCAGAAGAGGCGGCATAAAATGAACGCATCAGCAAATGCTTTAGTTAAACAGCCTAGCTATTATAAGCCAGAAACAGCGGATATATTCTCATCCGTGCTTTCTGGTGTGAAAAGCAACGCCGCGAATGTGCCTGCGCCGCTGGCTAAATTGCAAAGCGGTGCGGTTAAATTGTTTGAGAATTACGGTGTGCCGTACCCCAAACTTGAACGTTGGAAATATAGCAATTTCTTCCCTGCACTGAAAAAGCATTCTTTTTCACAGTCGTTAAACGCGGAAACATGGGGCGGTGATATATCTTACCTGAAACCGATGAGCGAAATGCTTGATGAGGCTTGGGTGCAGGATATTTTATCGCAAGGCGCACCTGAGAATGATGAACTTAAGGATGACCATGCGTTCTGGTATCTTAACGATGCACAGTGCAATATTGGCTGGGTTATTGATATCCCCGCTAACAA
>DELD01000042.1:898-6294 GCA_002354205.1 Micavibrio sp. UBA2705
GGATTGATATCCCCGCTAATGTGGAACTAGATAAGCCGTTATGCCTAGAAAGCATTAATGGTGAAGGCGCGTATAATGCGATGCGCATCATCATTCGTTTGGGCAAGAATGCACGCGCGGTTGTCAAAGAAAACCATAAGGGTGAGAATGCAGATGCCCGTTACTTTAAGAATTGGGTGACGCAAATTGAATTGGCTGACGGTGCGCATTTAAGGCATTTGCGCGACCAAAAAGACTCGCTAAATGCCGCTTACATGCAAAACACCCACGCGAAATTATCGCGCAATGCTGAATATTACAGCCTGACAACCAATACAGGCGCACATATATTCCGCAACCAATATCAAATAGATATGAACGGCGAGGGAGCACATGCTTCCGTGCGCTCATCAGCAAATGTTGGACATGAGCAACATATTGATTTCACAACATGCGTGAATCACAATGTTAAATCATGTACATCACAGCAAATGGTTCGTAACGTACTGAGTGACAAAGCGACAGGCGTATTTCAAGGCAAAGCTTACGTCAAAAAAGGCGCGGATTTTACCGATGGTTCACAAAGCTCTAAAGCGATCCTGCTCTCACCCTATGCATCAATGCACGCCAAGCCAGAACTTGAGATTTACGCCGATGAAGTCAAATGCGCACATGGCGCAACCTGCGGCGCCTTAGATGAAAAAGCGCTGTTTTACGCCCGTTCGCGCGGTATTCCGTATGACGATGCGCGAATGATGCTTGTTCACGCATTTTTAGAAGAGGTTAAAGATGGGCTTCCCATTGCAGCAGAATAGTCACGATGACAGCAACCCGTGGCGTGCGGATTTCCCGATTTTCAGCGACGCTGAGAAGGCGGTAGCTTTTTTAGACAGCGCCGCATCTGCGCAAAAACCTACTGCTGTAATCGCGGCAATGGATGGGATAATGGAAACGCATTACGCGAATATTCATCGTGGCCTATATAGCTTTTCACAGCAAAGCACAGCGGTTTACGAAGCCGCGCGGCATAAAGTCGCGCAGTTTATAGGCGCAAAAACTGATAATGAGATCGTCTTTACCCGTAACACGACGGAGGCGATTAATTTGGTCGCAGCGTCATGGGGTGCAGCGTATTTATCAAAGGGTGATGAAGTCCTGATTACGCAGATGGAACATCACGCTAACATCGTGCCGTGGCATATGATTGCTGAAAAAACAGGTGCCACTTTGCGCGTAGCGCCAATCCTTGATGATGGCACATTGGATATGGGCGCATTTGAATCGTTAATAAGCGCAAAGACAAAAATTGTCGCTTTTACCCATATTTCAAACGCAACGGGCGTGATTAATGACGCGGCTGAGCTTGTCCGCATGATTAAGGCGCACAGCGCTGATATTAAGGTCTTGATTGATGGTTCGCAGTCTATCGTTCATAAAGCAGTTGATGTTGAAACGCTCGGCGCTGACTTCTTCGTCTTCACAGGACATAAGCTTTATGGCCCATCGGGCATTGGTGTATTATGGGCGCGTGAAGATACTTTAAACGCTATGCCGCCATATCAAGGCGGCGGTGATATGATTGATACAGTAAGCTTTACCAAAGGCATTACGTATAAGAATGCCCCCGCACGCTTTGAGGCGGGAACCCCAGCGATTATCGAGGCGATTGGCCTCGGCGCGGCGATTGATTACCTTGGCACCCTTGGCATGAATAATATTGAAAGCCATGAAATGGCACTATATCGCTACATGCGCGACGAGGTTAATGCGATAGAAGGCTTAACGTTCTATGGTGATGTGGCAGATAAAGCGCCAGTGCTGTCCTTTACGGCGAGCTGGGCGCATGTGTCGGATATTGCAACCATACTCGATCAATGCGGTGTTTCTGTGCGTTCTGGGCATCATTGCGCAATGCCTTTAATGGAATGTTTGGGCATTGATGGTACAATCAGAGCCTCAATCGGGCTGTATAATACAAAGGCAGATATAGACCAGTTTATAGCAGCCTTACACAAAGCATATAAATTTTTAGGGTAAGATGAAATTATGGGTTTACCAGCAATGAAACAAGTGGCGGATAAAGAAATGGTTGAAAATGCAGTTGGTGGCGGCGATGAATATGACGCTTTGGCGATACCGCCTTATTGTGAGTTTGATGCAAAACATGAATTATGGGCAGATGTCTATAAGGCTATATGTGAAGTCTATGACCCTGAAATTCCTGTAAACATTTTTGAACTTGGGCTGATTTATAAATTCGACTTCACCAAAATGGATGATGGGCAATATGATGTTTATGTGCAAATGTCCCTGACTTCGCCTGCTTGCCCTGTGGCGCAAGAAATGCCGGGCATGGTGCAATCAGCATTATTTCCAATTGATAAAATTGGCGCAGTTGATGTTGAAATTGTCTGGGATCCAACATGGGATCCTGCTTTTATGGCGGAAACGGCGAAATTACAGCTGAACATGTTTACTTAACAAGGAAACGCCATAGTTTATTTTAAGGGATGGGAGCAAAGAAATGATAGAATTACGTGATGATTACCTAACGGTTACCCCAAAGTTAAAGGCACACTGGCTCAAAGCCGTTCAGTTAGAACAACATGACGGCCTGCGCGCTAGCTTCACCAAGGGCGGCTGTAGCGGACAGGAGCTTAAATTCGCGCTTGTGGATCGCGGCACGAATAGCGAAGATTCGTTTATTATGCTTGATGAGAAAACGAAGCTCTACCTTGATCGTGCCATGATGCATGTATTTGCAGGCGGTACGCTTGATTTGGTGGAAGAGGGCATAAGTGAGATTGTGAAATTTGAAGGGCCTAATCTTGGTGGTGGTTGTGGCTGTGGTTTGTCTTACAACATAGATAGCCCAAAATAAGGGCAGAGAACGTAAAGGTTTAAACGTGGAATTAACGCAAAACGAAATCATTATTACCGACAGCGCACGCGAGCATTTCATGCGTCAGTTAAGTAATGTCAAAAGTGATGGTGCGCCGATTAAAGGTGTGCAGTTCTGGATTAAAGACGGAAAAGGCTGTGGCGGCAGTGAATATATGATTGATGTTGTCAAAGATGTTTCTGCGATGGATCATATTAACATTGGTGATGGTTATAGCTTTTATATTAAGTCTTTGGACTTGTTCCGACTGCTTGGCACTGTGATTGATTACGGTAAAGGCGATTTAGGTTTTGACCAAGTTCTTATCAAGAACCCCAATGAAAGCGGCGCTTGCGGTTGCGGCATGTCAGTTACTTTTGATGAATTAAATTAACATATCCTTAACTACATTATTATATTCTAATATTATGTACGTTTTATGTAAAATTAGATTTAATTTATTTGTAGCCTTAATAATATCGCTGCTCTTTATGTTTGGCTCCGCACAGGCAGGCAATTTTAAAAATAATGAATGCTTTATCATCGGCTACGCTAAGGCTGAAAGCGGCGTAATATCAAATTACAGAGCGCCCTTGGCTCAAGTGTATAAAAATATCGATAAATGCGTGGAATATTTAGAGTTGCCTTTTGCGCGTCTTATGAAAATGGTGTCCAATAATAAAATAGATGCCATTATGGGGCGATCTATGCCTACGATTATAAGTCACCCAGACCTTCCATATATCCCAACGCCAGTTGCAACTTTTAAAGCATATTTTGTCACGAACCCTTCCGCCGCAGAAAAGGTGAAGCAGGGCATCGAAAATTTGGCGCAATACAATGTAGGCGGCCTTACGGGGGCGGGGTGGTCTGTTGAGACTTTAGGCAGGTTAAGTGAGGACTTCAAATACGCAGACAATCTTGATCAGCTTCTTTCTATGTATACGCATAAGCGTCTTGACGGATTTTTAGTGACTGAATTATTTTTGCCACATGTCATGCAGAGCTTGTTTAAGGATAGGGTCGCGGCTTTTCAAACGGTCTTACTTTATGATGTCCCCGTTTATCATGTCCTTGCCCCTAAACATGCGAATCTGGTGGATGCGTTAGACGCTTCAATCAATGAAGTTCTTGCTCAAATATCTGAAAGTGCCGCTTTGTCTATGGTTAACCGCAAAATGCCATTATAGTCGCTAATTGCTTTTTCTAAAATTTTTGCTAGAATGGCTGAAATTCATTTAGGGAGAGAAGCAATGGAAAACGTAAGTGTTTACTTGGCTGGGCCAGATATTTTTCGCGCTGATGCGGTGGAGTATGCTGAAATACAAAAACAATATTGCCGCGATAATGGTTTAGACCCGCAGCATCCTTTTGATAATAATCTTGAAATTAAAGAACTGGGCCCTGAATTTCGCGGCGAAATATACGCAGCGGACATCAAGCAGATGATTAGCTGTGATGCGATCATTGCCAATGTAAACTCATTCCGTGGCGTTGAGCCTGATGGCGGCACAGCGTTTGAAGTTGGTTGGTTTGCGGGGTTTAACGCTGCTCTGCGCATGTTAAAGGCTGTGCACCCACATAAACGCATTTACTGCTTCTGTGATGACACTCTTGAATATAAAGAGCGCACGTTAAAAGCTGGCTATATTAGCGCTATGGATCAGGATATTGATAAAGACGGTATGACAGTGTCTATTTTTGACATGAATGTGAATTTAATGATTCAAGTTTCTGCCGAAGAAGAGGGTGCATTCCTCATGAATGGTTTTGAAGACTGTGTTCAGCATTTGGTCAAAGATGTAAAAGCGGGCGTTTTTAGTAAAAAAGCAGCCGCTTAAGCGTAGGGGCTCTTCTAAATACGGCTTTAGTTTAAAGAAAGCATATCTTTTACGTCATCAGGGCTGAATGTCTTGCTGTAGTCTGACACGGGGTTCAAGATCAAAGATGTGCCCTGTGTCAGCTCGAACAGTTCGGCTGCGTTCAGGCGTACATATGTTTCTTCGCGCTCAATAGAATCTTTAAGTATATCGACGGAAGAGAAAAAGGGGATAGCGGCGTTACCGTCTTGGTCTTCCCACAATGTAATGGCTAAATGTGTGTCATCAGCATCTGGCGGACGGTCTTCGTTCGCCGGAAGTAGGTTGGCAGCATCAGGATTCGCAATATATTCTGTCGAAGCCAAAATATAAACCTCTGATTCGAGCAATGCTTCATAAAGCATCTTACGGTATGATTCATCTTGGCTGTCTAGCCGAATAAGTTTTTCTAAATCTGCAATGTTTTCAATATTCATCAATAACTCTCGTTTAAATATCTTATTTCACTTTACCGTATTTGGGTTAAAGTAACCTTTACAATACAGATTTTCTTAATAAGGATCAAACTGTTAGGCGCAATAGTGATGTATAGCGTAAGATGACCGCAAGTATAAGCAAAAACGCAGGGCTATAATGAACAATGTTAAAGGGGGATTCTGGGGCTTATAGGTAAGCGATGCAATGGCTCCTCGGGCCGGATTCGAACCAGCGACCAA
>DELD01000042.1:6624-6913 GCA_002354205.1 Micavibrio sp. UBA2705
TGCTCTACCACTGAGCTACCGAGGAACAACCAATTGCGAGAACAGAAAATACAGCTTTTTTTCTCTGTGTCAATTCCGTTTTCACTAATAAATGAAAAAAAGTGAATATTTTTTATAAAAGCTGTTTGTTTGATGGTTTTTGTCGCTTGTTATCACTTGTTTTAGTCACAAAGCAACGGGGCTGAGCGCGAATCTTGGTCGGTGCATTCATGTAACTGTAAATAAAAAGAGGACTTTGGAGGCACGAGCCGGAATCGAACCGGCCTACACGGATTTGCAATCCGCTGCA
>DELD01000081.1:0-1834 GCA_002354205.1 Micavibrio sp. UBA2705
TATCTGTGAAGTCGATATAGCTATTGCTAGAAAGGTTGATGTTGGCGCCAAGCGTGGCGCTGCCTGTCAGGGTGGTGAAATTCCCCGCCGTTGTCACGCTGTGATCACCGCGGATAAAGACGAGGTCATCAAAACCTGTCGCGGTGTTATGAACGGTGGTAATCACCGCGCCAAATTGATCGCCAGCGCGCAGGCCGCTAATTTTATGTGCGTTGATTGCGCTATCGGGTGCATTTAAATTAATGCGCGGTGCTATAGAATCCGTGTTTGTGTCAGTTGGCGCTGGTCTTAAAACGCTTGGTGGGGGCTGCATTTGCTCTGATCCTGCGGGTGGCGGTGTCCGTCCTGCGGGCTGCGTTCCTATGGGGTTGCCAGCGTCAATATTTTCACCTGATTGAGGCGAAATGCCGCGCAAATTATCAGCGCCGCCTTCAATGTTGCCTTTAAGGTTTGTCGGTTTAAATGTATCGCCATCGCTCGGTAGCGGGGGCTGTGCGCCTGTTTCGCCTGCGCCTTCTTCATTAGGGGCATCGCCGCGTAAATTTTCTTCGCCATTATTTTGCTGTTCCGGTGGCTGCGCTTGCGCTTCGCCTGTACTTGTCCCGCTTTGTTGCAGCGTGTTATAAAACCCGCCTGCAACGCCTTGGATGCCTTGAGTGCGGGCGGCGACATCTTGTGCGTCGCGCACGCCCATTTGGATGATATTGTCATCCATGCTGTTTAATTGCACGGTATCAAATTGCTCAGATAATACATGCTCGCCTGTATTATTGCTGACAACAATTGCGCCCTCAATGACGGTAATTTCACTATTTGCGCCATCTGGCGTGATTGTGCCGACCAATACTGTACCGCGTATCCCAATAGAGCCAATCGGCGTATCAATATGGACATCATCTGGGTCGCTGCTGCCGATTACGCCTGATGTATACATGAACACGCCTTGCAGCATCGAAAAGTTCGAAATGCCCTCTAGGCTTGATGCGTCAAAGACAAATTCGTCAATCGTCATCCGTGCATCATTAGAAATCGCAAAGCTCGATTCATCGGCGAAGATAATATTGACCGCGCCATTATCGGCAGTTTCAATAATATCGCCTTGGAAAATTAAGGTGCCATTTTCGGCCTTGATTTCTTGCCCTGTTGTGCGGGTAATCTGGACTTCGCCTGTGGTTTCGGTGATTTGACCAATGGGCTGCGCGCTGCTTTCATCAGACATGAGCTGATCGCCCTGTGCGTAATTGATATTTTTATTGATAAGGAATGAATCGACTAAAGTCGCAGAAAGGCTATGACCCGATGTGCTGTGTAGGTCAGGGGCTTCGCTTTGTAGGAAATAATCATGAATGATAATGTCTTGGCCGTCCTGAAAGTCAATTTGCAAATCTGTGCCATCTTGTATAAAACGCCCTTGCGCTAATGCTTGGGGCGTATTTATAGTGATGCTCTCACTGCCATTTGCATTGATATGTATAGCTTGCGCGGGGGCTATGCCTGAAAAATCAATACTGCCTGAATGATTATCATCAAGAAGTTCCGTGTTTTGTATATCTGCTGATTGTTTATCTGTCATTTTCACATCCCTGAAAAACGAATAAGCCGCATGCGCATGGTTATTGTAATGGAAACTTGTCCTGTTTTACAGCGCGCGCGGTAGCGTTTTTCTCTCACCTAAACTTTATCCACTTTACCAGTATGGCGGATAAAGATTTAAAATTAGTGATTTTTATGGTGTATTTATATTGAATATGTATAAAATTTTATCTATTCACTGATCGTCCATTTGTGAAAACATTCAGTGACCTTGCTTTCTTCCATTGGCGGGGGGGAAAAA
>DELD01000081.1:2117-2372 GCA_002354205.1 Micavibrio sp. UBA2705
GGCGGGGAGAAATAATAACCCTGCACCATGTCGCAATTCAGCGCGATGAGTTTTTGTACTTCTTCAATGGTCTCAGCCCCCTCAGCGATTATATCCATGCCAAGTGTTTTTCCTAAATGAACAATCGTGCGCACAAGCTCTTCTGATGTGCTGTCTGCAACCATTTTTTTAACGAAGGCACGGTCAATTTTTAAAGTGTCTATCGGGAAGTCTTGCAGGTAGCTAAGCGATGAATACCCTGTGCCAAAATCATCA
>DELD01000081.1:2649-17248 GCA_002354205.1 Micavibrio sp. UBA2705
GAATACCCTGTGCCAAAATCATCAATGGCGATACTAAAGCCCGCATCGCGGCAATCCTGCAAGGTCTTTGCCGCGACTTCTGGCTGCATGATAAGCAGGCGCTCTGTAATTTCTATTTTGATTTGTCCTGGTGATAACTGCGTTGATTGCACGGCCTTGTTTAACTCGGTTAGAAATTCAGGCTTACTTAAATCGTGGCTAGAAAAGTTTACACTTATATATAGATTGTCAGGCGCGCCTGACAGCGTCTCAAAGCGCGATAGCGCCTGCGTGGCTTCACGAAGCGCCCATTCACTTAACTGTTCAATCAGCCCTGTATCCTCAGCAAGGGGAATGAATATATTGGGCGAGATCATGCCATCAGCAGGGTGATTCCAGCGCATTAACGCTTCAAACCCGCTTGTTTCAAGTGTCGTTAAATTAATGATGGGCTGGTAATAAAGTTCAAGTTCATTGTTATCAATTGCGTGGCTAAGGGCATGTTCCATACGCATGGTAGAGACAAGCTCGCTTGAATGCGCTATTTCGGCAGGCTGGCGACCTTCTTGGGGCGCTTCTTCTATTCTCTTTGTGTCGGGGGAGACGCTGTCTATCTCAAGGCCTTCAAAAAGGTTAAGGTATTCATCGCTATTGCGATCAAGCAGGGTCTGACAGTAACGCACAAGGTTTTGCGTGATGAGCTTTAATATAGGGTCGGCGGAATCGATGCGGCGCGTAAAATCAGCGCGCGTGATACAGATAAGCGTTGTATCTTCTAAGGCAACGGCGGATGCGGCGCGTTTAGTGTTGGCAAGTAAAGCGAGTTCGCCAAATAAGCAACCAGCGCCTTCGATAACATGCTTTTTTGTGCCGTCACTAAGCTCGATAATCATTTCGATTTGGCCAGATTCAACGATATAGGCAAGCTCACCCGCTTCGCCTTGGCGTAGAATATACTCGCCTTTTTTGATCTGTCGTATCGCTCCTGAATTTGATGTCATATGATGCCCCCACGCTATGCACAAATTAACTTGAAACAAAAAATCTTATATTAATAATGTGTTGAATAGTTTTACTATACTATTAATAAAATAAGAAAAATCTGTATATATAGTATAATGAGCCAAAGAAAATAAAAAGTTAAAGGTAGGCATATGACTGCGCTAGGCATAATCATTTTGTATTTAAGCTTTCGTTTAAAGCAGGTGAGCTGTGACTTTTTGTTGAATAATGCGTGGATGGCGCTCAATCGAGGCAAGAAGGGCTTAGATGGCTATGCGCCGTTAGCTGCACACGCCGCTATTCATGGCGGCGGCACGCTTATCATTTGTTTAGTGTTTTTCCCTGCGCTTTGGTGGCTCTCGATTGTTGATTTTTTTATCCATGGGCTGATTGACCGTATTAAAGCTGTGGTCACACTGAAAAAACAATGGAGCGAAAAAGATAAAGCCTTTTGGGTGTCACTAGGAATAGACCAAGAAGCCCATAACCTTACGCATTTATGTTATATCATCATTATAATCATTGGCGCAGGCGGTATCATTTTATAAAGCTTTATTTGGAAAAACTCTGATTTTTCGTTTGACAACAGCTATAAGCTCCTATAGTTTGCGCCTCTGGAATTCATATTTACTTATAAGGTGAAGAGCGATGAAAGTTGCAAACTCTCTGAAGACATTAAAAAGCCGTGACCGTAACTGCCGTGTAATCCGCCGTCGTGGTCGCGTATATGTAATTAACAAGGTTAACAAGCGTTTCAAAGCGCGCCAAGGTTAATTCATATTATTATATCGTGCGCTTTGCGGCGCGTGGTTGAACAATAACTCGCTTTGTATTCGAAGCGAGTTTTTTGTGTTT
Source organism: Micavibrio sp. UBA2705 (assembly GCA_002354205.1). GTDB lineage: Bacteria > Pseudomonadota > Alphaproteobacteria > Micavibrionales > Micavibrionaceae > UBA2705. The sequence goes on from DELD01000081.1 coordinate 4,486, forward strand.
ATATATGATGATAACTGTAAAAAGAATGCTTTTTTTTCTGCGGCGTTCTGCTATCAATATACAGTTCTATTATAATTATTTTAGGTGTATTCAGCGAATCCCTATTTAGCATAAGGTCTCAAAGACAATGTTCTCCAAATTATTTGGTTTTTTATCCGCAGATATGGCAATCGATCTTGGTACGGCGAATACGCTTGTATACGTCCGAGACAAAGGCATTGTTCTCAATGAGCCTTCCGTTGTGGCAACGCGCCAGCATAGCGGGGGTAAGGAAGTCCTCGCCGTGGGTAACGAAGCAAAATTAATGCTTGGCCGGACGCCCGGCAGCATTGTTGCAACCCGCCCATTGCGTGATGGCGTGATTGCAGACTTTGATGTGACCGAAGAAATGATTAAACACTTTATCCGCAAAGTGCATAATCGCCGTTCTTTTGTGAACCCGTTTATGATTATTTGTGTACCTTCAGGTTCAACGGCCGTTGAAGAGCGCGCAATCGTCGAGGCGGCCTTGAGTGCGGGCGCAAGTAAAGCTGAGCTTATTGAAGAGCCAATGGCAGCGGCAATTGGCGCAGGCCTTCCGGTTACAGAACCATCGGGCTCTATGGTTATTGATATTGGCGGCGGCACAACAGAAGTTGCCGTTATTTCTATGGGCGGCATTGTTTATGCGCGTTCGGTGCGTGTTGGCGGCGATAAAATGGATGAAGCGATTATCGCTTATATCCGCCGCGTTCATAACTTGCTGATTGGTGAAAGTACTGCGGAGCGTATTAAAAAAGAAATTGGTTCGGCCTGTCCGCCTGCTGATGGTGAAGGCCGTATGCTTGAGATTAGAGGGCGCGACTTGATGAACGGCGTACCTAAAGAAATTAAAATTTCAGAACGTCAAGTTGCGGAAAGCTTGTCTGAGCCTGTAGGGCAGATTATTGAAGCTGTCAAAGTTGCGCTAGAGCACACACCACCTGAATTAGCGGCTGACATTGTTGATAAGGGCATTGTCCTTACAGGTGGCGGCGCTTTGCTGGGTAATATTGATTTGGTACTGCGTCACGCAACGGGGCTTGCTGTTGCGATTGCTGATGACCCACTATCGTGTGTTGTGCTTGGTACAGGCCACGCGCTAGAAGAGCAGCACATCTTCAGAAACGTTATTAAGCGCCATTATTAACCATATCCTTACATATGATATTCTAAGATATTGTTATAGGTGAATTTTATTCGGAATAAGCTGTTTTTATAATTTGCAGCCGATTCGTTTGCCATCTATACTAAGTAATAGAGTGATCATACATATGTTATATAGAGTATAATTTTGAACAGAAGAACCAGAAAAAGTAATGTAAAAAGCTACGGCTTATTTATGGCGCGAGCAAGAGTTGCGCGTTATATGCCAACCTCGCTTATTGCTTGTTCTTTTTTGCTGTTCGTTCTGACAAGCTGGAATATTGATCATCTCAATACGCTACGTGGCGGCTTATCAAATATATTCATTCCTGTTTTAAACACAATGACTGCGCCTATCCAAGGTGCGGCAAACCGTATGGCTGAAATTAGCGGCCTAAGCCATTTGCGCGCGGAAAATGCAGCGTTAAAGCTTGAAAATCAGCGCCTAACATCATGGTATCAAGTCGCTCAGCAATTAAAATCTGATAATGCGAGTTTGCGCCAATTAATGGATACAAAGCTGCCAGAAAGCTATGATTTTATTACGGCACGTACCATTAAAGACAATAAGAAATCATATGTTAGCAGTATTCTTGTTTCTGCCGGCAGTGTAGAGGGCGTGGCAAAAGGGCAGGCTGTTATTGGCCGCAATGGCGTTATTGGGCGCGTAATTGAGACAGCGGATCACGCATCGCGGGTTTTATTACTAAGCGATACAAACGCGCGTTTGCCAGTGATTATAGGACAGCAACAAACACCGTCAATAATTGCAGGTGATAATACCGGCGTTTTAAAGCTCTTACATACACCAAGAGAACTTGAAGTAAATGTGGGTGATGCGGTGATTACATCTGGTCATGGCGGGTTGATACCTTCGGGGCTTCCTGTTGGTTTTATTGCAAAAGATGCCGCGGGCAAGGCGTTTATTAAAACATCAAAAGGTTTTGGTAATACCGAATATGTCCGTATCGTAAACAAATATACAGACCCCGCGCTGAAAGCATCTTTGGACAAGCTTAATCAATAGCTTGAGCATGGCCATGGGGCGTGCTAAATCTTTATCATTATGAACTTAAATCTGAAAAATATTCCCAATGCTTTACAGTTGGCTGCGCCTTATGCGTTGCTTATGCTGATGTTTGTTTTGGATAATATTTACCTTTCATGGACTGCGGTCAGTGAGATTAGACCAGGCTTTACTTTAATGGCGATTTTTTATTGGGCGATTTATAGACCAACATTATTCCCGCCATTGATCATCTTTATCATTTCACTCGCGATGGATATTGCCAATGGTAGCGCGCTTGGTTTGCATTGTTTGGTTTTGCTGCCGATATATTTGTTTATCCGCCGCCAGCGCCGCTTTTTATATGAACAGCCATTTTTTGTTGTTTGGCTTGGTTATTTGGCGGTTACATGCGCCGCTAATGCCGCGCTTTGGCTGTTGGTACGCATCTCGCAATATAGCTTTGATTTTACGCTAAATTATTCTACATTAACCGCGATTTTATATGACATTGCGGCAGGGGTATTCTTGTTCCCAGTTGTTGCTATGCTGCTTTATTTTATCCATAAAATGTTGCCGCAAATGAATATGCGTGCTGGGGATATTAAGTAATGTTTGAAAAGCGCAGGCGCAGGAAAAACAAGTCAAAGGGGCTTATTAAAGAACACAGCCAGCGTATTAATCGTAAAAGCTTGAGTAAATCTAACGCGCGGCAAAATCATGACAGCGTTAAAAGTTATACAAGGCGCGCGCTTTTTATTTCGGCTTTGCAGCTTATGCTGCTGTCGGTTCTCGGAGGGCGTTTGGCATGGCTGCAAATTGTTAAAGGCGAAAAATATCATACCTTATCAGAAAAAAACCGCATTGATTTAAAGATGCTCGCACCGAGCCGTGGTGATATTGTTGACCGCACAGGACAAAAATTAGTAGTGAATGATGATAATTACCGTGTTGTCGTCGTGAGCGAGCAGGCAAAAGATTTAGAAGCCACATTGTGGAAGCTCGCAGATTATATCGCTTTAGATGAGCGTAAAATTAGAAAGATACTGCGCCAGTCTAAGAAGCAGGCGCGCTATTTGCCTTTAGAAGTCAAAGACCAGCTAACGTGGAAAGAGGTCGCTGCGATTGAAGTGAACTTGCCTGATTTCGCAGGCGTATCGGTAGAAGTTGGTGACATCCGCCAATATAAGTTAGCGGAGGCATTTGCCCATCTCACAGGCTATGTCGGCGTGGTTAATAAGTCAGAGCTTGCTAGCGGTGATCGGGTCTTACGCTTACCGGGTTTTCGTATCGGTAAAGATGGGCTGGAAAAATATTATGACCTTGATATGCGCGGCAAAGCAGGGCAAGCGCAGGTAGAAGTCAATGTTGTGGGCCGCGAAGTGCGTGAGCTTTCTCGTGTGCCGCCAATGGTTGGTAAAGAAATTACATTATCTTTGGACGCGGAATTACAGCTTCATGCTTATGAGCGCCTGTCGAAAGAGGTGAGCGCCAGCGCGGTTGTTATGGATGTCCATAGCGGTGCAATTTATTCCATGGCTTCTTTCCCTAGTTATGACCCGAACCTATTCACGCGCGGCCTGCCATTAGATGTATGGGAAGAATGGCGAACCAACCCAGGGCATCCGCTGACAAATAAAACGATTTCGGGGCAATACCCCCCAGGTTCAACATTTAAGATGATTACGGCTTTGGCAGGTCTGCAATCAGGCCATATAAACCATCGTGATACGCAGCATTGTTCAGGTCATTATGATATGGGTAGAGACAGATTCCACTGCTGGAAAAGTTCTGGGCACGGCAATATGAACTTGGTCAATGCGCTTGGGCAGTCTTGCGATACTTATTTTTATAAATATTCGACAGAAATTGGCATTGATAAAATAGCTGATGTCGCGCAGCAATTTGGCCTGGGGCATAAATGCGGTATCGGCTTGCCTGCGGAGCGACCAGGTTTAGTACCAAATAAAGACTGGAAATATGGGCGTTTCGGAACGCGCTGGCAAGCTGGGGAAACGATTGTCGCGAGCATCGGGCAAGGGTACCTGCTTTCCACGCCGCTACAGCTTGCGGTGATGACGAGCCGTATGGTCAATGGCGGCTACGCTGTGGAGCCGTGGCTAACAGGGCTTGTCGGGCAGGAAATGCGCCATTTGAATAAATGGGAAAAAATGCATGTTGAGCCTTGGCACCTCAATGTCTTAAAACAGGGCATGGAAAATGTGATGATGGGTAGCCGTGGTACAGCGCGTGCGGCGCAAATCGAAAACCCTGCCTTTGCGTTTGCAGGGAAGACGGGGACATCGCAAGTGCGCCGCATTAGTGCAGAGCAGCGTTCATCAGGTATGTCACAAGCAGAGCTTGACTGGAAGCACCGTCACCACGCTTTATTTGTTGGTTACGCGCCTTATAAAAACCCGCGCTATGCTTGCGCGGTCGTGGTTGAACATGGTGAAAGTGGCTCTGCCGCCGCAGCTCCTGTCGCACGTGACTTACTTTTAATGGCACAAAAAATTAACCCTGCGGCGAAACCGCTAATTTCCATGAATGATGGGCTGAAAAATTTACGTCCTGCCAAGCGGCGTTTATAGGGAGGATATATTATGAGGCATTTATCATCCCTATCAGGGGAACGCGACACAATCTGGTTGAAGTTAAAACGTCTAAACTGGGGCATGGTGTTTTTGATTTGTGTCGTCACGATGATTGGCTTGCTTTCATTATATTCAGCCGCAGGCGGGCATGTTGGCCCGTGGGCGAACCGTCAATTCTACCGCTTTCTATTTGGCCTTGGGGTCATGTTCTTTATTGCGTTGATTGATATTAAGTGGTGGTTCAGATTGTCCTTTCTTGCTTTTGCGGGCGGGGTAGCCTTGCTGTTGATTGTTGAAATTATGGGGCATGTCGGCATGGGCGCGCAGCGCTGGATTAATTTGGGCTTTATGAAACTGCAACCCTCTGAACTTATGAAGATTGCTGTCGTGATGGCGCTCGCGCGGTTTTATGCGCTCAAATCTACCGAAGACGTGCGCCGGTTATGGATGCTTATACCGCCTTTGGCGATTATCTTGCTGCCTGTCAGCCTTGTGCTGTTACAGCCCGATTTGGGTACGTCACTAATGATTGTCATGGCGGGCGCGTCGGTTATTTTTTTGGCGGGCGTACCGCTTTGGATTTTCATTACGTCAGGGGCGCTTGCTGTTGCTGCTATCCCTGTGGCGTGGCATTTTATGCATAGTTACCAAAAACAGCGCGTCTTGACCTTTCTCAATCCTGAATCCGACCCTTTGGGCGCAGGCTATCACATTACCCAGTCAAAAATTGCTTTGGGCTCAGGGGGGATTGAAGGTAAAGGCTTTTTAGAAGGCACGCAAAGCCGTTTGAACTTCCTGCCAGAAAAACAGACAGATTTCATTTTTACCCTTTGGGCCGAAGAGTGGGGGCTTGTTGGCGGTTTGTTCTTATTATTTGTGTTGGGCTGCTTATTTGCTTACGGGCTTTATATTGGCATGTCATCGCGCCATGCTTATGGGCGGCTGCTCACAATGGGGTTAATGGTCAATTTCTCGCTTTACGTCTTTATTAATATCGGCATGGTGATGGGGTTGATGCCTGTGGTTGGCGCGCCGCTGCCTTTGGTGTCTTATGGCGGTACGTCTATGCTCTCCGCGATGATTGGCTTTGGGCTGATTTTGTCATGCTCCATCCACCGGGATAGTAAGATGCAAAAAAATTAGCGCGCACAAATCTAATCTGCGCGCGCTTTGAAAAATAATTGCGGTATTTAAATATTATGCCGCCGCGTTAAACGATACGCCTTTTTCTGCAAGTAAGTCAGTAAGCTCACCAGTTTCGTACATTTCACGCACGATATCACAGCCGCCAATAAACTCACCTTTAACGTAAAGCTGCGGGATTGTTGGCCAATTGCTAAATTCCTTGATACCTTCGCGAATGTCGTTATCTTCAAGGACATTGAAATCATCAAAGGCAACGCCGAGCTGAGAAAGCACTTGCACCACAGCGGCGGAAAATCCGCATTGTGGGAAAATTGCAGTGCCTTTTAAAAACAGGACAACATCGTTTTCAGCGATTTCTTTTTTAATGCGTTCAAAAATTATATTTTCCATGATTCTCTTTCCTTGTTTGGTCGTGAATTATTATGGTTATGCATTAGGGACAAAAGTTTGCAGCGCTAAAGCATGCAGCTCATTGCCCATTTTACCTTGCAGGGCGGCATAAACGATTTGATGCTGCTGGACGCGTGACTTGCCCTCAAATGCTGCGGATGTGATATAAGCGGCATAATGGTCGCCATCACCGCGTAAATCTTCGATGCGCACATCGGCATCAGGAAGAGCCTCTTTTATCATATTTGTAATTTCAGAAGCGGACATTGCCATCGTTGTCGATCCTTACCTAGAACGTAACTGCAAATATAAGCAGTTTATTTGATTGTGTTTATGTAACTAACAATATGGAGTTTTCGCACAAAAAAGCAAGTATAAAGCTAAAAAACCAGCGCATATTATGGTGACATATTACTGCGGCATTTTTCTAGCCTAGGTCAGTAAGTTTGACCTTCTGATTGTTAAAGCTTAAGCGGTCTTCTTCACTGTTGCCAATTTCAAGCAAGCTTATACCAAGTTTTTGCGCGGCGACTTCAAACTTTGCCATTTCTGCGGTTTTTATAGTGACGATATAGCGCCCTTGGTCTTCGCCGTACCAAAAGCTGGCATTGCCAATACCGCCAACGCTCGCGCCGATGGCGCTGCCAATTCCCATTTTACCAAGGGCAAGGCCAATACCACCAATAGAAACGCTCTGGCAGGCCGTCAGGTAACCAAGTTCATGCATCTGAGCGATAAAGCGGGTGAGTATGATTTCTTGTTCAAATGTAACCGATGGCGCGTCGCCTTCTTGCGCGTCATGCGCATCATTTAAATAAGCAGAAAGCCCCAAATGCCCATGCTCACGCCCAAGCACATATATATGCTGGTCTTCCGCAGTAAAGTAAGGCGAAAGCGGTTTTGTTTCATCGGTAAACAGGCCCACACCAAAATGCACGACATTAAAACTACCCTGATCAAAGCGCACATGGAGGCTACCAGCTTGACTTGGTATGCCGAGCGCAGCATAGCCAGCATCTAGGCCGAGCATAAACTGTGCTAAGCTTTGTGTGTCTTCTGCCATGTTTGACAGTGATACGCGCAGGCCATGAGCGGATAATGTTGCGCCGCTTGCACCGCAGGCGCGGTAAAGTTCAGCGGCAAGGCGCTTACCTGCATTATAAGGTGCGTTGAGCCAGTATAAGGGAAGCTTGATTTGTGTGAAGGCGCAGCGGCCTTCTGCGCCATCTAATATGGCTGCAGGTGCAATATTATCAGCTCTGAATACTGATTTGAGGCCGTTAGGGATATGCTGGTCTAGCAAGGGGTAGAGATCATCATTAATGTCTTCAATGGAAATGTCCTGCACTTCACCGCTGTGATCTTCGCCAAGCTGCGCACAATATTGCGCCAAGTAACTCTCTTCGCTGTCTTTCGAAATAAGCGATAGGCTCGCATCATATAATGCGCTGTCTATAGCTGGTAAAATGGACGCTGTTTTTTCTGACGTTTTCATGTGCAAGTTTTCTTTATTAATTTATTCATTGATTTAAGAGCGTGGCTTTAGGTCTAAACGTAATTGCAGTGTTGGTTCAAGTGTTTTTAATAAATCACACAGATTAAAATAATCATCCAACGTAATGCCGTTAAAACCATGGGTTTGAATAAAGCATGGCATATGCCAAGCGAAGAAGTCGGAATCATCATCAATAATGATATATTTCTGATCTTGGCTTGCATATATCTCAAGCCATTTATCAATCTCTAAACCGCGCGGTGCTGAGAAGTCTGGGTTAATGGGAGTGCGCCAACTTTCTGGCGTAGTATCATCAAATTGAATGGCGTAGGGGATGTTTCTGACTTTGGATGCGGCGCATAGGCGCTTATGGGCATTTTTAAAACACGCGGTAATTTCATCTTGCGGGCTGGTGCGCCATGTGGAGCTAAAGACGATGCGTATATTCGGGTTATCAAGGCAGAGTTTGTTAAGGTAGCCAACGGCAATGGGGCTTAATGGCGGGTGGCGTTCTTGTGCATTAAATTTTTCGCTCAGTTTATCGGGCAGGGTAAATAAAATGTCGTGATTATTCACCACGCCATCAGCATCCAGAAAAATGATGACTTTATCATCCATAATTTTACCCCTGTTATATATAGCTGAAAAATTACACAGCGCGACACGGACTGTCAATCTATCGCAATAATTATATGCTTAGAAAACTTGATACAATTATGTAAATTATTTATAGTCACGACTTAGTATTTACGGAGGATGCCATGCAATATAATTCTGAATACAGCCCAGAGCGTGCAAAGCAGCAAGCCGAAGACATTGTTAAAATCGCTGAAGATGCGTTTGCAGGACATGTGAATTTTAATATTATGGCGGCGTATCGCAAAATTACGAGTGATGTTGTACGCCAGTTTGCAAAAAAAGGCGGCGACCTCAAAACCTTATTTGATGAAAAGATGTATGATAAGGGCGGTAAAGAGTTCCGTGCTTTATGTCCGCAAGGCTATGATTATTTTCATCAATCTCTAAGTCATGCTTTCGGTGTGGTTAGCGAGAAAAGCACACATTCAGCGAAAGATAAAATATTCGCGCAGCAAGTGGCTGATATGGCGACGGTAAATGTGGCGCAATCGACAGGTGCTTTTGACCGCGTCTTGCGTAAATAAATCTAGATCACGAATTGTTCGTTAATAATGCGTTCTTCTAAATTCTGCTCAGGGTCAAACATGAGCTGACGTTCAATGCTGCGTGATTGCCAGATGGTCACTTCGCAAATATCTTTCACTTCCATTGAATCCGCCGTCGCGCTAACGGGGCGGTTTGCAGGGTCGTTGACGACAAAGCGTATTTCATGATGCTGCGGCAACAGCGCGCCGCGCCATCGCCGTGGGCGGAAGGGACTGATTGGGGTTAGGGCAAGTAAGTTCGCGCTTAGCGGTAAAATTGGCCCGTGCGCTGAAAAATTATAGGCGGTTGAACCCGCAGGGGAAGACACCATCACGCCGTCGGCGATAAGCTCTGCCATGCGTAAATGGTCATCAACATATATGGATATTTTACTCGCCTGACGCGATGCGCGGAAAATGGCAACTTCGTTAAAAGCAACGCTTTCAAATTCTTCGCCGTCACAGGTCTTTGCACGCATCCGCAGCGGATGGATCTCATAAAGCTGCGCTTTTTTTAGGCGCGCGGGTAAATCCTCCGCAGCGTAATGGTTCATCAAAAAACCAACAGATCCTTTATTCATGCCGAAGACGGGAATGTCTTTGGTGGCTTTTTTATGAAGGGTATCGAGCAATGTGCCATCACCGCCAAGCGGAACGATGACATCAGCCTTATCTAAATCAGCCTGACCGTAAAGCGCGGTCAGTTCATCAAAAGCGTTTTGTGCATCTTCATGCGGCGCGGCGGTAAAATGAATATGTTTCATAATGTAACTATAACAAATCAAAAGGCTAAACGAAAGCCGTTAAGCGCTTTGCGGGAATTGTTCCTGCCATGCGGTTGGCGCTTGCAAAAATTTCTTCACTTCGGCGAGTGTATGCGCATCAAAATACTGCATATCTTCGGCGACTTTTAGTACCGCCCACCAATCGGTAAGGCTATGCAAGGTGATTCCTAAATCTTTCATATTCTTCTCACTCGCATCAAAAATACCATAATGGAAGACAACAAAGGCATGTTCGACATTTGCGCCGGCAGCGCGCAGGACATCAACAAATAATTTCTTTGACCCGCCATCGGTTTGCAAATCCTCAATCAAGGCAACGTTTTGATCGTCATGATCCATACAGCCTTCAATTTGCGCCATGCGGCCAAAGCCTTTGGGCTTTTTGCGGACATAAAGCATTGGCACATCGAGGCGCTCTGATAAAAATGCAGCATAGGGAATACCCGCAGTCTCACCGCCGGCAAGCAATTCAAGCGGCTTGTCTTTTGTCGCTTCACGTAGCATGTCTGCGCCGTCATCCATTAGCTGTTTGCGCGCTTCAGGGAATGATATTAAGCGCCGGCAATCAATATATACGGGGCTGCGCTTGCCAGAAGTTAATGTAAATGGGTCCTCAACATTAAACAAAACGGATTTTGTATCGAGCAGAATTTTCGCAGCGCGCTGCGCGATAGCGTCTTTATCAATCATGGCGGAACCTCATTTTTATTATCTATATTTGACTTCAAAGTGATACTGGATTTGGGCGCAAATGCGCAAGGTTTAATTACTCTGCTGATTTACATTGGTCAGGCACATGAAAACGTGCATCAGATTTCAGTAATGATTTTAGATGCAATATTTGTTCGCAAGGATAGCCTTCCGCGCTGGTTACGCCGCCAACCATTAAATTGACGTTAGTGTATAATGGCGTTAAATCGGTGACATTGCTCGCATAAATTTGCAGCTCCGTCAGCTGCGACTTATTGGCAAGGGCTGATATGTCACTAATCGGGTTATAACTCAACACAACTTCTTCAAGCTGATTAAGCGGGGCGAGCTGTGAGATATCTGATATCTCATTCATCATCGCCTGTATATGGGTTAAGTTTTTAAGCAGATCAAATTCAGCCAAATCAGTGAGGCCAGCCTTGTTCGCGTAAAATTCTTCGAGGTTAGGGGCGTTGATAATGCCGCGCGTAGAGGGTAGCGTTTTACTTCCCGCGAGGGATATTTTTTTAAGTTTTGGGTAAGGGGCGAAACTTTCTAAACTCGTCAGGCTGTGGCCTTGCAAATAGAGTTCCTCTAAATTCACGAGGTCAGCAATGGAGGATAAATCACTAATTTTATCGCTTTGGCAGACAAGGCGCGTGATGTCTTCGCGCCGCGCAATGTCTTTGTCTAACATGACGCGCTTAATGCAATGGTCAAAGGCAATCTGCGATGGGGATGTGTGGGCGGTGGATTGCACAGTTTGTTTGCCCAAATTCATGATATTAAGCTCGGCGCAGATAAGATATGCACCGCCGCCCATGAAGATTAATGTCGTCAATACACCGAAAAATGGGCGCTTGGCATTAAGTAGCATCATAAATATTAAATAACCAAAAATGGCTGGGAATAACCAGAACTGTAACAGGCTATTAATGCGGCTTTTTTCTGGCGCGGTCTTGTGAACGTAAACCTTTACAGCTGTACCGATCATCTTATCACATTGTTCTTCGGGGACTTTGACCGTGCCAGTGGCTTTCTGACCATCTTCGGTCATCGCGACAGGGGCGGAGATTACAACATCGCGATATGTTGTAGATGAGCCAGAACGAACTTTTGTCCAACTGTTATCACAGCTTAAAATAGTCGCGGGTTCTACCGTACTATTACTGATAACGCTTAGGCGGTCATACATGAACCAACATAAAATAAGGGCAAAACAAAGCACGAAAATATTGCGTGTGCGGTCTGATATTTGATGTGGTTTACGCATGGTCTTCCCCCTTTAAATTTCGGAGCTAAGCATAACAAAAAATGATTGATTTGCAAAGTTGCACGCCGCGTTATATCTTCTGTTAAATAGAAGACAGGGAGCGCAGAGCATGGCGATTAAAAAACATTCATTGGAAAAAGCTGGGAAGATCGCCGTTGATGGCGGTGAGGTCGGCTATCGTTATTACCTACCCCATAATGAAAAGTTTAGAAGCCGCGCGCCATTGGTTTTAGTGCATGGTGGGCCTGGTGGCTGTCATATTGGTATGTATGATGCTTTGCACAACATTGCCGATAATCGCCCGATATTGGGCTATGACCAATTAGGGTCGTATTTATCGCCCGCAAAAATGGATGATGATTTAATGGCGGTAGGGCGCTTTGCTGAAGAGCCTTTGCATTTGCTTGATGCGCTCGGCATAGAAAAAGCTGTCTTGCTTGGTCATTCATGGGGTGGGGTTATCATCGGTGAGTTTGCGTTAAACCACCCTGACCGCGTGGCGGGCTTAATATTCTCCGCGCCGCTAATATCCACCAAACGATGGGTAGAAGACTGTAATAAGCTCCTCGCTCAATTGCCCCCAGAAATGCAAAAGACTATCCGTGAATGCGAGAAAAACGGCACGACGGATAGCCCTGAATATCAGGCCGCAGATGCATTCTTTGGCAAACGCCATTTCAGTCGCGCGGCGAAAACACCTTCAGCGGTCATTGCCAATGGCAAGCGTTCAAACCGCGCCGTTTACAACGCGATGTGGGGGCCAAGTGAGTTCACCCATAGCGGCACTCTATCGGATGTTGATTTATTTCCGCGCTTAAAAAATATCACAGCGCCAACGCAAATTATCTGCGGCGAATATGACACAGCAACGCCAAGCTACATGAAAGAAGTGCAGGGGCAGATTACAGGGGCGCAGTTACATGTCGTGCCCAATGCAGGTCATGCGGTGATGTCAGATGGGAATAAGGATTATATCCGCACGGTCAAAGGATTTTTATCAAACAAGGTTGATGTGAAAACAGCGCCCCAGCACAAGCAGCCTAAACCTTAAATAGAG
>DELD01000081.1:17534-18275 GCA_002354205.1 Micavibrio sp. UBA2705
AAGCAGCCTAAACCTTAAATAGAGAGGTCTTTGAAAAAGATTTTCGTTTGTTCTGTCGTCGCGATATGTTGATAGCCATGCTTTAAATAAAACGGCGCGGCTGAAATTTTTTGCGTTGTCGTTTCATAGCCAGCTGAATTAAACAGTAAGACAGCGTTAAAAGCGCTCTTGCGCACGTCATCTTCAAAAGCGTGGAGCAAGCGAGAGCCAATATTTTTTCCGCGCTGCGTATCATCAATATATATATTGGCGAGTTCTAAAATATCAGGCGCGAAAAAATAGCTGTAAATAAATCCGACCATTTTGCCTTCTGCCGTATATGCGCCATAGGTTGGGTGCGTATTAAGCTGCGCTTCGCCGCCTTGACGGGGCTGCCAATCGGGACGCAAAACCCGATATAAACTCATTATATCGGGCAAAGCATCAGCGTTTATTTTTCTAATTTCAATGTCTGAAGGCATAGGCTTTAGTCAACCAAGGTCAGGCGCACATCAATATTGCCGCGCGTTGCGTTTGAATAAGGGCAAACTTGGTGCGCTTTTTCAATTAAGTCCTGCGCCGCTGCTTTATCCATACCTGGAAGGCTGATGAATAATTCAACGTCAATCGCAAAACCGCCTTCTGTTGGGCCAATGCCGACTTCGCCAGTAATGCTGAAATCATCAGGAAGTTCAATTTTTTCGTTGCCTGCAACAAAATGCGTTGCGCCGACGAAGCACGCGCTGTAACCCGCCGCAAATA
>DELD01000081.1:18567-25179 GCA_002354205.1 Micavibrio sp. UBA2705
AACCCGCCGCAAATAACTGCTCAGGGTTTGTACCTTCGCCGCCATCGCCGCCAAGCTCTTTAGGTTTTGCAAGCTTTACGGAGAGTTTTCCGTCTTCTGATTTTGCGCTACCATCACGCCCGCCAGTTGCGGTTGCTTTGGTCTTATAGGCAATAGATGTTGGCTTCTTCATATTAAAAATCCTTAAATGTTTTAGTTGTTCGAATAATGCAGTAACTAACGTAGATATCGACGGTAAAGTTTCAAGCCACGCGAAAAAAACTATTGGCTTACCCATGCAACGCGCCCTTGCCAGAGAACGTCTGTGCGCGCCAATTTTATATCATCAAACGCGGGATTAAAAGATTTTAGTGTGAATTCTGATTTATTCACCTGCGCGACTTCTTTGACCATAATTTCACCATTGGCGAGTTTGAATACGCCGCGATCACCATGTTTCAATGCGCCATCGGGCGATATAATAATAAGGTCGCCGTCGCGATAAAGCGGCAACATAGAATCGCCATTAACTTCCAAGGCGAACAAATCAGCGTCAGTGAAGTTGTCTAAAGGCACCTCGCCCCATTTATCGATAATCGGCGCGCCATCAGTATCAAAATATCCGTCGCGCCCAGCTTGCGCGAATCCTAAAACGGGTATGGCCTGCTTTGTGGCTTGAGAATCGACAGAGCAGGGCGCGGCGTCCTCCATTAAGCGAACAAAGTCGAACATCGCCGTATTGGTGACGGAAAGGATTTTTGAAATGCTCTCCATTGACGGCCAGCGCGCTTTACCATTGGGCTGGATACGCTTGCTTTTGTTAAAGCTTGTCGGGTCTAACCCCGCTTTTATCGCGAGGCCAGATGCTGAATACCCTGATATTTTTGCAAGGCGGTCAATTGCGCCCCAGATCTCTTCATGTGTGTACATATCTCTAGTCTTGCATATAAGTTGAGAAATAAAAATAGGAATATAGTCATGAACATAAAGGGGAGAGTTGTATCCAAATTATATATGCCGCGTTGGTCGAGTGACTTGCGCGGTTTTTTCGTTTTTACCATTCACCAAAAGGAGATAATCATGGATGAAAATCTGTTAAAACAAGCGCAGCCAGAAGCGCAGCAACCGGCTAATGCGGGTATGAGCATACCTGAGAAATTCCGCGACCCTGAAACGGGTGCTTTGCGTAGCGAGGCGCTTTTAAAGTCTTATATTGAGCTTGAAAAAAGGCTCTCACAAGGCGGCAATGTCAACGCGTTGCAAGATAATGGCTGCCCAGATTGCGCGGATGATTACGAGATTGATTTATCACATGGCTTATTTGACAGTGATGACTTGCTCAATCAAAAATTATTTGAAAAAGGCTTCACCAATGACCAAGTGCAAACGGTTTACGATGTCGCGGCTGAAAAATTAGTGCCGATGATTTTGGATATGGCATCTGAATTTCAGGCGGATCGCGAAATAGAGCGTTTAGTTTCCGAATTTGGCGGCGCAGAAAAATGGCAGGAAGTATCGCGCCAATTGCTAGCTTACGGTCAAAAGAACTTGCCGCAAGATGTTTTGTCTGGCCTTGCTGGGTCATATGAGGGCGTTATGGCGCTGTATCGTATGATGAATACGGAGCAGCCGATGATGCGCGAGAGCACAAATGCAGAAGGCCTTGCGGGTGAAGACGAATTAAAGTCAATGATGTCTGACCCCAAATATTGGAAAACAAAAGACCCTGCCTATATAGCCAGGGTCACGAAGGGATTTAAAGCGTTATACGGAGATAACAAACAAGGGTGATTTTAAATCAATCTTATGCTTGAGAAGCTGCAAACTGTGAAGCCGCATCATCGTCAATCACACGCTGGAAGTCGTGGAAGGTCTCTTTGCCTAAAGGCGAAAATTCCATCGCGATGCGTTCTTTGCCTTTGCGTACAACATGTGCTTGCTGCGCGATTTCGACGATACCTTTGGATGTTTTATATTTCAAAGTCATATCAACGTTGTCGCCAACATTATACATGCGTTCATCGCCGTTAAGCAAAACGCCGCTCATGCTCCAATTTTCAATTGGCATGAAATGGTCGTCAATAACGGATACGCATTTATCGTGTCCACGGCGTGGATAGGCACGACGCTGTGCATCGTTATCTTGCTGAACTTTCAACGAAGGTTCTGCAATAATGGAACTCTCATCACGGAGCGCCTTTTCGACTAGTTTTTTCCAAAGCATTAATATTCTCCCACAAAAACAAGGCCCAACACTACTTTAATATAGTACAGCGTGGGCGCTCTGGGTACTCTTTTTACCAAATTTAACTTTTCTATCCATAAAAAGATGTGTTTTTAGTATTTACATTGTCCGTATATATGCTCGAAAGCTTATCATCTTTTTATATTAGAGAGGCTTTATACATAACATTTTTGCACTTGTCAATATTTTTATGAAAATACTCATTTTGTTAAAATGCACAGTGCAATGATGCGTATAAAACGGCTAACCAGTTACGCTGGCCCAATATATCGCCTAAGGGGCAACCCTTAAACCAATTAAACCCATATGCAATCCAGTCAAGATGTTCTGTGCTCAGAGCATCTTACAAACTGCTGCGCATAATTTTTAAACCACATAACTTAACAAGAGGTTAACAATGACAACAAGTTTAGAAAATTCATTCATTAAGCAGTTTGAAGAAGAAGTGCATCAGTCTTATCAGCGCCAAGGCTCAAAATTGCGAGGCGCTGTGCGCACAGTCAGCAATGTCAAAGGCGCATCAACAACTTTTCAAAAAGTCGGCAAAGGCGTTGCATCAACAAAATCCGCACATGGCATGGTGCCTGTGATGAATTTAGATCACAGCTCCATAGAATGTATTTTGGAAGATTATTACGCTGGTGACTGGGTTGACCGCCTTGATGAGCTCAAACTTAATACAGATGAGCGTATGATTATCGCCAATGCAGGTGCATACGCGCTTGGCCGTAAAACGGATGAGCTGATTATCAACGCACTCAACACCGCAAGTGATAACGCGATCGATGATGGCGGGCTTGGTCTCACCAAAGAAAAAGTCCTCACAGCCTTTGAACTTCTCGGTGAGAACGATGTGCCTGATGATGGGCAGCGTTATGCGGTTATCGGTTGGAAGCAGTGGAGCGATTTACTTGCGATAGATGAATTCTCAAGCGCGGATTATATAGGCCCAGATGCGCTGCCATGGAAAGGCACGCAGGCGAAAGAATGGCTCGGCACAATCTTCATTCCGCATTCTGGTCTGCCGATTGATGGTACAGGGGTGAGAAGCTGTTTTTGGTTCCACAAAACGGCAATTGGTCATGCTTCTGGCGCGGATGTGAATACAGACATTAGCTGGCATGGTGACCGCGCTGCGCATTTCGTCAATAACATGATGAGCCAAGGCACAGCGCTAATTGACCAAGAAGGCATCGTCAAAATCGATTGTGATGAAACGCCTGCTTAATCCGTAGCCAATCATGCACCACATCCATAAAAAACAACACGAAAGGACCATAAATTATGGCACTAAAAATCAACGAACTCAGCGTTTTGGCTTATGCCAATAAATTCACTATGTGGCATTACACGACCATTGATGCCGCAATCACAGGTGAGGGCTATTTAGACGGCGCGGCGGATATGCTGCGCGTTAATGACCTTATCATTGCGAACCTCGATACTGACGGTACGCCGGATACGACATTTTATATCGTAACGGCGAATACTGGCAGTGCTGTAACCATCGCCGCTTATGCGTAAAACACGCTAAAGGAGCATGTTACTTGCCGCCCATTTGCGCCGCCAAGGCACGTTCATTGTGACGTCCTCAATCGCCCACCACACATAGCGCGGCGCAGATGGGTACTTATTAAAATAAATGAAATGACACACTAAACACAGAACACAAAACTCACCAATATAAATATTTAGGAGAAATACAATGGCATTAAATGATGTTGCATTATGTTCACGTGCGCTTATACGTATCGGCGCAGCGCCAATTACATCCTTTGATGATGGCACAGCAGAAAGCGAAATAGCAGGGGCGCTTTATGCGCCGGTGCGGGATTCTTTGCTGTCTTCCTATCGTTGGAGTTTCGCTACGGGGCAAATTAAACTCACCGCATTAAGCGAAAGCCCGACTGCGGATTACCAATATGCGTTCCAATTGCCATCTGACTTTTTAAAGGCCGTGTCATGCGGCGCAGGCAGTAAGGGGCGCGGAGTAAATTACCGCATCGCGCAGGGGCAAATCCACGCTAATCGCAATGAAATCACTTTAACCTATATTTACCGCCCCGAAGAAGAAGCCTTCCCGCCATTTTTTGATGGCGCAGTGATCGCAAGGCTCTCAGCCGAGTTTTGTATTCCCGTCACCGAAAGCACATCACGCGCTGAGGCTTTATTCCGCATTTCAGAAGATGAATTTGCCAAATCGCGCCAAATCGACGCGCAGCAACACAGCCCAACGGCGCTGCAAGATTTCAGCTTGATTGATATTCGCGATTAAAACCACGCGAAGAAAAGCAAACAGACATAAAGTTAATTAGATTTATAAAGAAAGGGGATGCACCATGTCACGGATCAGACAGGTGAAAACGACATTCACCGCCGGCGAAGTATCACGCGATTTATTAGGGCGTGGCGACTTAAACGCCTATGAAAACGGCGCATTGACCTTGCGCAACATGTTCATCCACCCCACAGGTGGCATTACGCGCCGCTCTGGCACATATTATATTGATGAAGCCGAGGGCAATGGGCGGTTAATACCCTTTGAATTTAACACCCAGCAAACCTATCTGCTGGTTGTGACGGATGAGCTGATCTCCGTCTATCTTAATGGCAGTTTTGTTACGAATATTACTTCGCCTTGGGGCGCAGAAGATATCGCGCAGCTTGCATGGACGCAATCGGCGGATACATTACTGCTCGCGCATCCTGACTACCCACCAAAACAATTATTGCGGCAAAGCGGCGGCACGTGGCTGCTGCAAGATTGGTCGTTTTTTACTGATAATAATAAAACCTACCAACCATTTTATAAATTTGCCGGGGCGCAGGTAACGCTCACCCCATCGGGGGCAACAGGTACAATTACCTTAACAGCATCAGAAGATGTTTTCATCCTTGCCCATGAAAATGTCCGTATGCGCGTTGGCGGCAAAGAAGTGCTGATAACGGATTACCAATCCGCCACCGTTGTAACTGTTGAAACGCAAGAAGACTTAATAGATACAGCCGCTACGATTGATTGGCAGGAACAGGCGTTTTCCGCTGTGCATGGCTACCCGATAACATTGGCTTTCCACCAAGATCGCCTTGTCATTGGCGGCAGCCGCGATTTGCCTAACCGCATTTGGTTTTCAAAATCGGGGGATTTGTTTAATTTTGACCTCGGCGAAGGCCTTGATGATGAGGCGATTGAATTTGCGATCCTCTCTGACCAAGTCAATGCCATCCGTGCAGTCTTCTCAGGCCGTCACTTACAGGTTTTTACCAGTGGCGCGGAATGGATGGTCACAGGATCGCCGCTTACGCCATCAACGGTGCAGCTTCTGCGCCAAACGCGTATAGGCTCGGTGATTGACCGCTATATTCCGCCGATTGATGTTGATGGCGCAACCTTATTCATTGCCCGTAATATGCAGGAAATTCGTGAATTTTTGTATACTGATGTTGAGCAAGCCTATTCATCAACCGATTTGGCGCTGCTTTCTCGCCACATTATAAAAGACCCACTTGACCAAGATTACGATAAGAAGCGCCGCCTGCTGTTTATCTCGCGCGGTGATGGTAAATTCGCGACGCTGACAGTCTATCGCGCCGAACAAGTTGCGGCATGGACGGTGCATGATACGCAAGGGCTTGTGAAATCAATATCCGTTGTCGGTGATGAAGTATATATGCTGGTGGAACGTGACGGTCAGCACCTTATCGAATTATTTGATGATGAAACATATATGGATTCCAGCCTAGCGGGCGAAGATGAAGAGGGCGCAACCGTATGGAACGGCCTTGATCATTTAGAAGGTCAGTCCGTTGATATTATTGCTGATGATATTCGCCTTGATCCGCTTACTGTCACTAATGGCAGCATCACGCTCAGCGCCCCTGCCAATAATGTCACAATCGGCCTTAGCTTTACCCATATCGTTGAACCACTGCCACCAAATCTGATTGGTGAATCTGGCGGCGGGCGCGCTATTCGTTTGGTTGAGGCGATATTCCGCATTGAACAAACGCAGGCCATGCGCATTGATGTTGGGCGCGGCCTGCAGGCTGTGCCATTAAAGCAAATTGGCGAAGACATCGTCCTTGACGCGCCGCCGCCTTCTGTCAGCGGTGATATTCGTCTGCGGGCGCTGGGATGGGTGCGTGACCTGACCAAACCTTTATGGCGGATTGAACAATCTGACCCGCGGCCATTTACGCTGCTTTCTGTTACATCAGAAATCAAAGTTAACGATTAATCCACATTATCAGTTCTTATTTTGAAAGGAATACCCCATGGCATCTTTCGGTTCAACGATGAGCGCCCTTAGCGCAGTATCGCCCATGCTCGGCACGGCGGCGCAGTTTATAAATGCGGGCACATCGCTCGCTAATAATTTCGGCGGCAG
>DELD01000081.1:25504-27713 GCA_002354205.1 Micavibrio sp. UBA2705
CGCCGCCAACAAAATGAGCTCGATCAGCTCGCAGCGCAGCAAGCTGCCAATACTCAAATCGCACAGCAAAATGCAGATTTAAAACGAGAAGAAATTGCGGCGCAGGCTGCCGCGGATAATCGCCGCCGTCAAAATGCGCTGAAACGCTCGGTCGCCAAACAGCGCGCGCAATTCGGTGCGTCGGGTATTGGCGCGCAGGCGGGCGGCAGCGGTGAGGCGGTCTTGCTGGGTTTGTTTGACCAGAGCGAAGAAGATAAAAATGAGGCCGCCGCGCTCGATCAATTACGCCTAAAGGCGCTGGATAGCGATCTTTCGAATAAACGCACACTCAATTTGTTACAGGCGCAGCAATTAAAGGCGAACCAAGACCTTGAACGCGCAATGATGTAACCCACGATAAACCAGGATATAAAACCATGAGTACAGACCATATCAAAATCCCCGAAGTGACGCCGATTATGCGCTATAGCGCCAATGGCAGTAAAACGCGCTTTGACTTCCCATTCCCGATTTTTGCCGATGAAGATTTGAAAGTATATCTTGATGGCGCGCTGCAAAATGGCGGCTATATGGTCAGCGAAGCGGGGGAAAGTGCGGGCGGATATATCACCTTTGACAATGCACCTGCAACGGGGCTAAGTGTGACCTTAAAACGTGAATTGCCCTTAGAACGCATGACAGACTTCATTGAAGGTGGCGATTTTTCAGCGCGGGCAATTAATAATGAGTTTGATTATTTAATGAGCGCCGTGCAGCAAGTCTCCCGTGGACAAGACCACATGCTGCATTATGCAGATTATGAAACACCTGCGAATAATACTTTACCTGCTAAAACGGTGCGCGCGAATAAGGCGCTCGGCTTTGATGGGGCAGGTAACCCTATTGCTGTAGAGCTTGAAAGTGCGGCTGCCGCGTCGAACTTTACCGCGCAGGGCTATGGCGCGGTAAGTCGCAGCGCAAGTGAAAAACATGGCGATGTAGTCTCTATTAAGGATTTTGGCGCAGTGGGCGACGGCCTTGCTGATGATACGCTTGCTTTGCAGCAGGCCTTGGCGGCGCATGGCGCGGTTTATGTGCCGGAAGGGACGTATCTTACTAGCGCGACCATTACGCTAAATGAAGGGCAGCGCCTGTTTGGCACGGGCAATAAATCAATCATTCAGGCCAATGCAAACAGCTTTGTTACGCTCGCGCTGACGGCGGATTTCATTACGGTAGAAAACCTTAAAATCAAGAATGGCGAAATTGGCATCAAGCTCTATGGCCTAAACCGCCCATGCGTCCAGTGTAATATCAGTAATGTTAGTGTGTTCTCATCCGATATTGGTATTCAGCTTGATGGTTATAACGACACCAATAAACCGTGCTATTGGAATAACTTTGACCGTGTTCTAGTCGAACAAATGGGCGTGCATGGTTTTCACCTGACCAAAAGCGGCGTGGGCGATACGCCGAATGCCAATAAATTCCATGCTTGTCGCGCATATTCGCATGGCGTTTCATCGACAGGCAGCGGTTTTTACGTTGAATATGGCCAGTTCAATAACAGCTTTGTGGACTGCGAAGCTAATGTCGCCCCTAACGCGCAGGCTTGCTTTCATATGGGAGGGGATTCTTACAAAACATTGTTGATTAACCCCTATGCGGAAAGTTCAAACGGCGTCCCAAATGTGAAGCTTGAAGACGGCTCAGAAGAAACGGCGATTTATAATTTACTGTCTGTTTCTGATGGTGCAGCAATTTGGGATTTATCAGGCGGGCAATATGCGGCCTATAGCGCGGGGTATCCTGAAAAGAATTTTATGCAAAAAACTGTGATAACGGATTTGAAATCAACCCTGCAGCGTTATGATACTGAATATATCGACACATCAGGGACGGTCAGCTTGGACTTATCCCATAGCGTGCACTTGGTGTCGGCCTATAGCGGCGCTTTGGTGGTGGAGCTTCCACTGGCAAGTACGGCAGAGGGCGTAAGCATGACCGTGAAGAAAATTGATGTCTCAAAAAACATTGTAACGATCCGTGAGGCTGATGGCGGAGATGGGCCTGATGGCGCAGATTTTTTCCTTGGCGGCGAAAATGATTATATCACCGTCATTTCTAACGGGGCGGGCTGGCATGTCGTGTCATCAAACCGCTCCGCTGGTAATACGCGTTTTTATGAAGGGACAGGGAATTACGATATTGATATGGCTGTTGATATCTA
>DELD01000081.1:28044-28208 GCA_002354205.1 Micavibrio sp. UBA2705
ACACCGCACGGCTGCCGCCAGCGGATGCAGTCGAAGCCATTGGGCGCGTGATAACCATCAAGAAGACTGATCCATCAGGTAATTACGTTACAGTCAGTGAACTTGGCGGCAGCGGGCCAGATGGTTACGCGCAAAACCTGACCAGCCATTATGACGCAATCACG
>DELD01000032.1:0-32800 GCA_002354205.1 Micavibrio sp. UBA2705
GTTTTAAAGAAACATTATAAAAAAACAAATATTAGGCGCTGTTAATAAAACTTTTATAAATTTTATCTAAAATTTTATATAGTGTAGTGTTTTTGTGTGATCCTTGTGCTAATATCTTTATTAGTTCGCTGTATTCGCAGCGCATTTATCATTAAAAATATAATGCTATATTGAGTAGAAGAAGCTTGCACAAGGAGCCGGAACCGTTGGAACGCCAAAAAGATTCGAAGCGCAAATCGTTATTATTCAGGGCTTATATCTGGAAAAGTAAGATTACTTGGCGCATTGCTGTCGCCATTTTTATCACGCTTTTTGTTATGCAGTCTTTGTTCATTGGCGCATTCCTCTATAAGGCAGAAATAGATCACAGCCTGCAAACACATAAAGCTTTGAAAAATGAAATTATCGCCAGCACGGTTATGGACCGTATGATAAAAGGCGATGCGAACCCATTTTTTGGCGAATATGGCGCGGGCCTTAATCGTGTTAAGCACATATTGGGCTATAAGGCCTATGATATTACATTTGAATTGCTGCGCCAAGAAGGTGATGTGAACGGCCTTGATGCTTCAGCGTTTCAAGATTCTATGGGGTATAAGAAAGCTTTGGCTGGCGAAGGCTATATTGATGTGCTGATTACGCCGGAAGATGTTAATAATTTACCGTTTTATATCGCGCTACGCTTCGATGATGCACAGTGGGATAAAGATATAATATCTGCTCTGCTTGAACATGCAGGCCTATTGTTTGGTCTATCTTTGGCGGCGACGGCGATTATGTTGATGTTCTTGGGGCGCTGGATTTTAGTGCCAACGCTGTTTTTAAGCGAAAATTTGCGTAAAGCATCACTGAGCCCCGAAAAACCTGAAATTGAAGATTACCCTTATGAAGCAAACGATGAGATCGGTACTGCCGTTGTAACGGTGCAAAGTCTTATTCGTCAAAATGCGGATAACATCAACCGCATTAAATCAGCCGCGCAAGACCAAATCCATAAGCTTGCTTATTATGATACGCTAACAGGTCTGCCAAACAGAATCTTGTTTTTGCAAAAACTGGCTGAACTTGGCCGCGCAGCGGTTTCAGATGATGGACAAATTCGGCGCTGGGCGGTTATTACAATTGATTTGGATCATTTCAAAGATGTGAACGACACGATGGGGCATAATATTGGCGATGCGATATTACGCGGCGTTGGTAAGCGGCTAGCATCTGCGCTGCCTGACACGGCGGTTGTCGCACGTACCGGTGAGGATGAATACGCGATTACAGTGCCGATGGTAACCAGCATTACCAATGCGAAAGAAATTGGCGAGCGTGTACAGGGCGTTATTCGTAACGAGCCATTTAAGGTCTTTAACGAGAATTTCCAAATCCGCTGTTCAATCGGTGTGGCAACATATCCTGATGATGCGTCAGACCCTGAACAAGTTCTGAAAAATGCTGATATCGCGCTTAACCGCGCCAAAGAAGATGGTCGCGATACGATCCGTGAATATGTCGAAGATTTCGACCGCGCGGTGCAGCTGCGCTTCCAAATGCTCCGTGATTTGCGTGATGCACTAGAAGAAGAGCAGCTTGCCCTGCATTTCCAGCCGCAGCTTGACTTACAATCTGGCAAAGTGATCGGCGCGGAAGCGTTGCTGCGTTGGTGGCGTCCGGATGATAGCGAGAAAGGCGGTACATATATTTCACCAGGGCTGTTTGTGCCGATTGCTGAGCAGTCAGGTCTGATTGTACCGATTGGTGAATTTGTGCTGCGTAATGCGTGCCGTACAGCCAAGACATGGCATGATAAAGGCCACATGGTGCGTATTGCTGTCAACGTATCTGGCGCGCAGTTCCACCAAAGTGATGTCGTGGCGCTAACGAAAGAAGTGCTTGAAGAAACAGGTATTGAGCCACATTATTTGGAATTGGAAGTCACAGAATCTGTTTTCATGGATGATGTTGAATTTACCATTGAAACATTAATGAAGCTCAATAATCTTGGTGTAGAGCTTGCGATTGATGACTTTGGCACAGGCTATTCCTCGTTATCCTATTTGCGTCAATTCCCGATTGATCGCCTAAAAATTGACCAATCGTTCATTCGTAATGCCTTGAAAGATGAAGATGACGCCGCGATCACCAAAACGATTATTAGCCTTGGTCACTCTTTGAACTTGAAGGTTATTGCCGAGGGCGTGGAAGAGCTTGAACATGAAGAGTTCTTGTTGAAAGAAGGTTGTGATGAGGTGCAGGGCTATCGTTATTCACGCCCTGTTCCACCGGATCAAGTTATGGAGTTCTTTGAGAATTATACAGGCGACCTTGATTACTTTAAAAAGAAAGCTTAGCGGCTTAAGGCTTGGCCGTAATGCGGCGGCGCTGCAATATTAAAAATGCAGGCAGGCCAATATTCATCAGCATAATCGTCAGTGGGTATATAGTCGTTGTCACCGAATAATGGCCCATCGCCATAATCGCGAGGCCGAAACTTACCGCTTCTATAAAATAATAAGGCGCATTTTCTTCATGTGGTTTCATAATCGATTTGCGTATTGTGGGCAGGAAGCCAAGTAAATCAACAGCGAGAACAATTAGTATTGCGTATAAAGCGCTATTGGTCAGCGCCCATACAGGTAAAGCGAGTAATGCGCAACATAGATAGATAAAATCTGCGCGCGTGATGTTTTTCTCGCCGTATTTAAGGGCAAGGACGCAGACAAGCAAACATATTAAAGTTAATAGCCCTGTGTGATACGCACCGAGATGCGCGCCGCCACTGAGCTGCGCAGCGAAGGCGATCGCCATGGTGATGCTCCATATAACCCATGTGAAAATATGCGGCTTTGTTGCGCCAGATATAATGCTCATAAAATAAGGGATGAAGCCAATAAGCGCCAAAATTATGGATGCTGCAGCAAATATGCTTTTGGGGTCTATGTCGGATAATATTGTCATTGTGGCTGTTTTACTTGCTGTTGTGTGCGTTTTTATTTAGGTGAAAAAAAAGCGCCCTAGGGTTAGGGCGCTTTCAAAATTATATATCGCGAAGCGATTAAGCGGCTTTGTTTACTGACGCAATGTCAATTTTAAGGCCTGGGCTCATTGTTGTTGAGATTGTTACTTTCTCAATATATGTGCCTTTTGCGCCAGCTGGGCGTGCTTTTTGAATCGCGCCAATATATGCACGAACGTTTTCAAGGATCTTTGCTTCTGTGAAGCTAAGCTTGCCAACGCCGTTATGTACGATACCTGCTTTTTCAGCGCGGAATTCAACAGCGCCGCCTTTTGCAGATGCAACAGCTTTTGCAACGTCTGGTGTTACTGTGCCAAGTTTAGGGTTTGGCATCAGGCCACGTGGACCAAGAACTTTACCAAGGCGACCAACCAAAGGCATCATGTCTGGCGTTGCAATACAACGGTCAAAGTTCATTTCACCTTTTTGGATTGTTTCCAAAAGATCTTCCGCGCCAACGATGTCCGCGCCCGCAGCCTTTGCTTCTTCAGCTTTCGCATCGCGTGCAAATACTGCAACGCGAACTGTTTTACCAGTGCCGTTTGGAAGCTCAGTCATGCCACGAAGAACTTGGTCCGCGTGACGTGGGTCAAGACATGTATTTAATGCGATGTCGATTGTTTGGTCGAACTTACGCTCTTTTTCAAA
The DNA here is from genome assembly GCA_002354205.1 of Micavibrio sp. UBA2705. Lineage (GTDB taxonomy): Bacteria > Pseudomonadota > Alphaproteobacteria > Micavibrionales > Micavibrionaceae > UBA2705. The sequence continues at coordinate 3,653 of DELD01000032.1, forward strand.
ACCTTTAAGGATTTTAACCGCTTCTTCTAGGTCGTAAAGTTTTTCACGATCAACTTGTCCAAGCGCTGCAACGATTTTTTTTGCTTTTTTAGCCATGATTAACCTTCCACAACTTCTACGCCCATAGAGCGTGCTGAACCTTCGATGATAAGCATAGCGTTCTCAATGTCATTTGCATTAAGGTCAACCATCTTGGTTTCTGCGATAACTTTAACTTGAGATTGCTTGATAGTGCCAACGATCTCGTTTGATGGGCTGCTTGCACCTTTTTTGATTTTCGCAGCTTTTTTGATAAAGAAACTTGCAGGTGGTGTTTTTGTTTCGAATGTGAATGAACGGTCTTCATAGACTGTGATCACAACCGGAATTGGCGTACCTTTTTCAAAGCTTTCTGTTTTCGCGTTAAACGCTTTACAGAATTCCATGATGTTAACGCCGTGTTGGCCTAGGGCCGGACCAACTGGTGGAGACGGGTTTGCCGCACCAGCTTGGATTGTCAGGTTAATAAAACCCGATACTTTTCTCTTTGCCATTTTACTTCTCCGTTATAGCAATAGATTAAACGAAGGGCCGTGGTACGACAAAATGCGTAAATCTTCCACAGCCATGAATGTCTTCCAAATTCAAAAGACGCCGCACTATAGGCGGGGGGAGCGTAAAAATCAAGCGAAATTTATCCGTGCGTAAAGATAGGGGGCTTGTGGTCATTTATAGGGTTTGGTTAAGCGGCGCAGCGGCAGCGATAAGGGATATTTCAAGCAAATGGAGAAACGCACCGCCTGGGAGGCGGTGCGTTATCTGTGAGGGTGTGTAGTATATGTGTAGTCGTGTGTGTGTGTGTTTAGAAGTAGTCCAAGCCATACTGCGTAGGGTGAGTGTCAGTAAAGCTTGCTAGTGCGTCAACAATGCTTAATGAAGACGCCGCAGGCGTATAGATAGGTTCTGTGCTGCCGGTGTCAATCTTTGTGTCTAGGCTATATATGTGTGTGTTGTCGGTGCTCTGTGTGTCCGCAGCGCTATGTTTAAGCATCAATGTTAATGCATCATCATGTGGATGTGCAAAAGAAAGTATTTCAGAAATATCCAAACGGTCATCATTGAGATCGCTGTTTATGTGTGTCTGCCCTGTGTGTGTGTGTGAGGGGGCATCTTGAGCGCCGCTGCCAGGTTCTATCTGGTTCAGCATCGCTGCAATCTCGTCCATATTCGCGTTTGTTTGATATAGCTCGTCCATAATCTCTCTTGTTTTTTGTTGTCGGCTTTCGTAAATAACGTTGCAAGAGCTGTGCCAGCTATGCCATTAAACAAAATAAAGCATTTTTGCCGTAAAAACATATGCTTCGGCGTTAATTTTCGCCGTAAGTATATGTGTTTTTCATTGTCTGTGGTTTCAAAATGGGACGCCTGCATCGGTTTGCATAGTGTAAGTATTTATGCCTAGAGCGGAATTTGCCGTTCGGGGAGGTCTTAGGCGGCTTGATTTGCCGCCTATATAAATGTGGCTAGGCAAAACTTGTCTGCTATTTAGGGGCCAACTTCATAGATTGGCTGCTCATCCTCGCCATTTGCCGCGGCAAGGTGCTTTATATGGGAGAGCTTATTTAATGCGTGAACGTAGGCTTTGGCTGAAGCAATCATCGTATCTACATTTGCGCCTTTTCCGTTCACAATATGGCTGTTTTGTTGCAGGCGTACGGTGACTTCGGCCTGCGCGTCAATGCCGCCTGTAACCGCATGGACGTTATAAAGCAGTAAATCTGTATCGTCATGCGGGTATATATCGCGTATCGCTTTGAACATCGCATCAACGGGGCCATTACCACTCGCCTCCGCGTGCGATGTTTTTCCGTCAATGCTCAGGCTAATTCTTGCAGTTTGCGGCCCGTCTGTCCCCGCGTGGATGACGAGATCGATAAACTGAATGTCGTGGCTGTTGTCAATACGGCTTTTATCGTCCATCAGGGCGATAATATCGTCATCAAAAATTTCTTTTTTCTGGTCGGCAAGGTCTTTAAACCGTGCGAAGGCGTCATTAAGTGCATTATCGCCAAGTGTGTAACCTAAATCTTCTAATTTCGCGCGGAAGGCATGGCGGCCTGAATGTTTGCCCATTACTAAATTAGATTCGGTAAGCCCAACGCTTTCGGGGGTCATAATTTCATATGTGCCGCGATGCTTTAGCATGCCGTCTTGGTGGATGCCGCTTTCATGGGCAAAGGCGTTCGCGCCGACAATCGCTTTGTTTGGCTGCACATTAAAGCCGGTGACCTTTGATAAAGTGCGAGAAGCCTTAGTGATCATCTCGGTTTTAATATTATTTGTGTATGGATATTGGTTCTGGCGCGTACGTATCGCCATGATAATTTCTTCCATAGCGGCATTGCCTGCGCGTTCACCAATGCCATTAATAGTACATTCAATCTGGCGTGCGCCCGCATTAACGCCTGCAAGTGAATTGGCGACGGCAAGCCCTAAATCATTGTGGCAGTGTACGGATAAAATCGCCTTGTCAATATTCGGGACGCGGTTTTTCAGCATAGTAATCAGCGCGCTATAATCAGTTGGTGTTGCGTAGCCGACAGTATCAGGGATATTAATTGTGCGTGCGCCCGCATTAATAGCCGTTTCAACGGCACGGCAAAGGAAATCGTCCTCGGTGCGGCTGCCATCTTCGGCAGACCATTCGACGTCATCGGTGAACTTATTGGCGAAGCTTACACTTTCGCGAATGGCTTCAATGACGGTATCTTCATCCATTTGCAGTTTATGCTTCATATGCAGCGGTGATGTTGAGATAAAGGTATGTATGCGGCGATGTGCGGCGGGCTCAATGGCTTCGGCGCAAACTTCAATGTCGCGTTTGATTGCGCGTGATAAGCCGCACACGGTAGCATTTTTCACAATTTTGGCAATTGCATTGACGCTTTCAAAGTCACCTTTTGATGCCATGGGAAAGCCAGCCTCAATAATGTCCACGCCCATTTCATCAAGCAGCGCCGCTATTTTGAGCTTTTCTTCAAGGTTCATTGAGCAGCCGGGCGATTGTTCGCCATCCCTCAGCGTGGTGTCAAATATATATACGCGTTCAGCTTCAATGTCGCTCATCGTGGAAACTCCCCAAATGTTTCAAATGCATAGTCCTGCACAATGGTCAGTCTATATGCATTTATTTATAACTTAGAATTGATAATATCGGCGCAGAAGTCAATGAAATTTAAGTGTGGTACTAACCTTTTACATCAAGATTAGAGCCTAATTTTTTTAAGGCTTTACCTGATTCTTCTCGGTAATGAGTTTCTACGCTTTCGCGGCGCTGATCCATAATGTCTTTCAGCAGCTTAACCCGCGCGGCAAGGCTTTCATCGGTCGTCGGGCTAGCTAAACATGCCGCGCTGTAAGCTTTTATCAGATTGGCGCAGGTGAAGGGCTTTTTATACAGGGTCATAAAGCGTTGCCGTTTTCTGTGTTGGGGGCTGCTTTATATCGTGCGAGGCCTGCTGCGCGAGGGTGGGCTCATGAGATACATTACTTTCCATGACAGCATGGATCGCTTGCTTAACGTCACGCACAACGACATCCACATAATCGGGCTTATCTTCATCGGTTAATGCGTCGCTGATTAAAATTGTCATCATCCCCAGCCTTTTGGCTTCAATAAGGTTTTTGGCTGTGTCCTCAACCATAGCACAGCTTGCGCCGCGCTTATCCTCGCTTTGCGGCAGGTTCATTTTATCCATGAGTCTTTTATAAAATAAGTCGCCTTCGTTTTTGCCTTTGCAGTCTGCGTCGTCCTTAGTGAAAATGTTGGTGTCATTAAAGTAGCGTGCCAAGCCGCCATTCTCACGTACTGAAAATTGTGTCCACGGTAAATTGCCATGTGTTGCTATGTTGACGTTAACCCCCGCAATGCGTAATTGGCCAATTTCTGCCGTCGGTGCGGCGCTTTGATCAAAAAAACCTTTAACGGCAAGGCGGGAAAGTTCTTCATAATGTAAACCGCGCAGGCGCAGTAGCTCTTCGCCGCGCGTTTCCGGGCAGGGAATGTCTGACACGAACATACCAAAAGAGCTTTTATAGTCTTTTTGCGATTGACGAATAAGCGTTTCTATTTCTGCGGGTGATTTATCGGGGTAGCGTGGCTGCACTGCGCGCACGGCGGCCTGCATGTGGCGCTGTTTAACGTCTGCTGGCTCTGGGTAGAGCGTACCGTCATTGTCAAAAATGACATGGTCTATCTTTGTGTTATGCGTATATGTTTTCTCTGCTTGACCCACTTTTCACTGCCTCATTTTTTAATTCGTATTTCGCACAATTATGCCGATAAAAGGATAATATTTAATTAATGTGCTCTGGTGAATGTCCGCTGGTGAGGCGCGCGGTGGCTATTTCTTTATTTCGCGATCTTCTAATTGGCGTGCTTGCTCAACCAGCATCACCGGGATACCGTCTTTGATAGGGTAGGCAAGGTCAGCTTGGTCAGAGATAAGCTCATCTTTATCTGCATTAAAGCGCAGTGGTGCTTTCGTCACGGGGCAGACGAGAATTTCTAAAAGTTTCTTATTAATTTCACCCATTAATATGTTCCTTGTTTATGTGCGCATTGTGCAAATCTAGTGACGCAGATATGCCAGTTTACGGCGCTAAGGGCAAGTGAAATTTAACGCTTGTGCCTTCGCCGAGCGTAGATTCTATACGCATCGTGCCGTTATGCAATTCGACTAGCTCTTTGGTTATCGCAAGGCCAAGGCCGCTACCCTCGTGGCTACGTGTGTCGTGCGATGCTGCTTGTTCAAACGGATTGGTTATATCGTTGATTTTATCGGCGGGAATGCCAATGCCTGTGTCGCTAACACAAATTGTTATTTCGCCTTCACTTTTTGCGCAGAGCACGGAAATATGCCCGCCTTCATCACTAAACTTAACCGCGTTTGAGAGCAGGTTCAGCATCACCTGCAAAATGGCGCGGCGATCTGCGTCAATTTGTATGTCTTCATCATCTATATCGAGCGAAACTTTAACTTTAGCGTCATTGGCTTTGCCTTCCATCATGTGAACGGCAAGGCGGACGACTTTTGCAATATGCAGTGGCTCAACATCAAGCTCATATTTGCCTGCTTCCATTTTTGACATGTCAAGAATGTCACTGATAAGGTCAAGTAAATGTTCGCCGCTTTCACGGATGCCGCCAATATAATCTAAATATTTTTCTGTGCCAATCGGTCCTAGCAGCTGTCTTTGCATCATTTCAGAAAAGCCGATAATTGCGTTGAGTGGCGTGCGTAATTCGTGGCTCATATTGGCTAAAAACTGCGATTTAGCCGCATATGCACGCTCTGCCGCTTCTTTGGCGTTACGCAAATCGCGCTCGTGATTTGTGCGTTCGGTCACATCTTGAATAACGCCAAACAGCGATGAAACATCACCTTGGCTATCAAGTTCACAGCGGCCTTGCAGTTTTAAGCTGCGCTCTTCGTTGTTGGGGAGAAGGATTGAAAATTCCATTTCGTAGTTATTTTTTTCAATCATCGCGCGCTGGAAAGCTTGCATCATCCGCCCGACATCGCGGCGGCGCAGCAAGCTGTTGACGCTTTCGATGGATGGCGTAAATTTCTCGGCACTGACACCAAAAATACGGAACAGCTCAGCCGACCATGAAATATTGCCTTGGCCTATTTCCCAGCGCCAATGCCCCATCTGGCCAATTTCTTGCGCTTCAGAAAGCTGTGTTTGGTGACGGATAAGCTCGTCCTCGTGGCGTTTTGCGTCTGTCATATCGCGCCCAACGGTATAAAGCGCGTCTTGCGTGCTACGGACTTTCCATTCGGTCCAGCGCGTTTCGCCATCACGCGCAACAATGCGCGTTTCAAAAAATATTGTGCTGTTATGTGTATCAAAGCTGCTGTCATCAGTGCCGTCATCATGCGATTCATTGACGATGCTTTTTATGATTGTACGCACATGGGCGCGATCTTCAGGGTGAATAAGGTCAATAAAGCTCATCGCGCCAAGTTGCGCGGCGCTATAGCCTAGATTGCGGTGAATAGTGTGGTTAATGTCTTTGAAACTGCCATCGGCGCTAATCACGGCCATTAATTCATGCGACATGTTCAAAAACGTTGAGACGTCTTGCTCACTAAGTTCGCTGGCATCAAGCAGACTTGTTGCGCTGCGTTCTTGCCCCTGCGCGCTCTGGGCGCTTATGATTTTCTCTATAGTATGCGGTATTTCTGTTGCGCTGCCCATATGCGCATCATCGACAGGGAAGCTTGCAATGATGTATTCTTCCCCGTTTTTGCCTTGTAGTGTTTGGAAAGCTAATTGCGGCGGATAGCTTGCCGCTTCAGACCCAAAACTGCGAGAGCGATCAAAATACGATACGTTTTGTATTCCATTGTCAATTTTTAGACTGTCTGTGCGTTCTATTGTGCCAAAGCCGAGGGCTTGCCTTGAATCTATCGCGTCGCCATCATCAAACATTATAAAATCGAGCAGATGTGTACCGCTTAGCGCACCGTCTTTATGCAGCGCGTTGAACTTAGGGTCAGCATAAACGCAAAGGCCGTCAGCGCTAAACAGGGCGCGTGAAATGTCGGCATGCGCGCGCTCAACCACATCAGATTTTGTTTCCAAGGCCGTCTTTTTTAATTTTGTTTCGGCGGGCGCCGGATTTTTGCTTTTAAATACAGACTTAAAGGGCATAACACACAAACTGTTAAGAGGAATAGTGTTTTGATTCTACATAAGAGGGAATCATCTTGCCAAGGTAAAGCACAAAGAAAGCACGACTTATCCACGCAATTAAAAGGCGAGCGCATAACATAAAAATTTTAAATGTGTTAACCATATGTAAACGAACGATAATTAAGATGGTAAGTCTAGGAGAGTATCTTTGAGACGAATGCAGGAGAACTTGCACATGGCGAATTTAGAACAGCAGCTTATTAAAAATTACCGCTTAACAACGGCGGAAATTCTGTATCGCTTGCCGGATCACCCGGAGCTTTTACAAAGCTTTATTTGGCAAGAATACGATATTTCACCTAAATTCCCCGTACTTAAAGGATTCCTTGATTTTTGGACACGTGAAATTGATGGCAAACTCCATTCAGTTTATGTTGCGAGTAAAGAAATTATTTCCCCCGGCGAAATTGGCTTTTATAATGCGGAATTTGTCTTGCATTAAACTTGACATAAATGCGCATCTCTTTATATTACCCATATAATATAATAACAATATACATGGGGTTCAAATATGAGTTTGTCCGAGAAGCTTAAAAAGCTGAAAAATGATGATGGCGCACAAGAACAAGCGCAACATCAACAAACACTCAATAAGCGAGAAAAAATCATGACAGCTTTGTTTAATCGCCTTGCTAAAGGTGATGATGACTTCGCCGCAAGCCTAATCGCAAATGGCTCTGCGGAGGTGACTATCGCTAATTATGATTTGCAAGGTGGTTTTAACCTCTTTGCGCGTATGCTGGGCAACAGGCTGTCAGATAAGGTCGCCTGCGAAGCGATAACGCTCGATGCTATTAGGCGAAACAAGGCCTATATTGACTTTAGTCTAGAGCTTAAAAAGGCAGGCTATAGCATTACAGATGAAAATATCGTGCATCAGCAAGACGCGCCAAAGATTATGCGCGTTAACTATGAATTATCCGTAGCGCCATTGGTAAAATAAACCCATGGGCGAGATGTCGCTTTAAAAAGCTGCAGAGCTTTATCTGCGGCTTTTTTTATGCGGCGCAGGCGAAAAATGACTTGGAAAGTTCACTGATATTCGCTATGACCCTATATCCACCAAAAATAATAAATGAAGAGTAAGCGTAGCGATGAGTAATGAGCAGCATAAAACAGATGTGATAATTATTGGCGCTGGCCCTGTCGGGCTTTTTGCCGTGTTTGAACTTGGCCTGCTGGATATGAAAGCCCACTTAATCGATATTCTCGATATGCCGGGCGGTCAATGCGCGGAGCTTTACCCTGAAAAGCCGATCTATGATATTCCTGCTTTCCCTGTAATTTCAGGGCAAGAACTTACCGATAATTTAATGGCGCAAATTAAACCGTTTGACCCGACGTTCCACCTTGGGCAAATGGCGATTGGCCTGACTAAGCTTGAAAATGAAAATTGGCTTGTCGAAACCGATATGGGTACAAAAATAGAAGCGCCCGTCATTGTCATCGCTGCGGGCGGTGGTTCGTTCATGCCGAAAAAACCATCTATCCCGAATTTAGAGGAATATGAGGGTAAATCCGTATTCTACGCCGTGCGTAAAATGGAACAGTTTAAAGGTAAAAATATTTTGGTCGCTGGCGGCGGCGATAGTGCACTGGACTGGACGATTAATTTACAGCCTGAGGCAAAATCAATGGCGCTTATACACCGCCGTCCCGAATTTCGCGCTGCGCCCGATAGCGTCAATAAAATGCAGGCGCTTGTCGGCGCCAATAAAATGAAGCTTTATGCTGGTAATTTAAAGCAGCTTCATGGTGTGAACGGTCAGTTAGAGGCTGTTACTGTTGAGCAGCGCGGCGAAGCCCCCTACCAAATTGAATGTGATACGTTGGTGGCCTTTTACGGCCTGACCATGAAATTAGGACCAATTGCTGGTTTCGGTCTTAACCTTGAGCAAAACTTAATTCCTGTTGATACTGAAAAATTCGAGACATCAACGCCGCGTATCTTCTCGATCGGTGACATTAATAGCTACCCAGGTAAGCTCAAATTGATTCTCTCAGGCTTCCACGAAGCCGCGCTGATGGCGCAGCAGGCCTTTCGCTATGTTTACCCTGATAAGAAGCTGCGTTTCCAATACACAACCTCATCCACCGACTTGCAAGGCAAGCTTGGCGTGAAATAGGGGTAAAGCAAATAAAAAGGCGCGGTAAATATACAGCGCCTTTTCTTTGTTTTTTAGCTGCGGTTTACTTCGCTGTGCTTCTGAGCATCCATGCGGCTTTTTCGTGTGCGGCTATGCGGCCGATCAAAAGGTCTGCTGTGGCTTCATCGCCTGCTTCTTGCGCGACAATGACGGCGTCTTGCATCTGGCTAACGAGGGCGGCGTTATCATCGGCGAGCATTTTAACCATGCTCATTGCGTCAGGCATCTGACCTGTTTCATCAATCGCGGCATGTTTTGACAGCGTAGCAAAGTTTAGAGGCGCATATGCATCCAATGCGCGCAGCCTTTCGGCAATATCGTCCAAAGCAGCCCATATTTCATTATATTGTTCTTCGAACATACCATGGAGTGAATGGAAGTGCGCGCCTTCAACATTCCAATGGAAGCTATGGGTTTTGAAATAGACCATAAAGCTGTTCGCGAGCGTTTCTTGCAGCGCCTTTTCGACGGAGCTTTTTGCTTTTGTGTTAATGCTGGCTGTGTTTGACATTGTTATTTTCCTTATATGCTCTATGTTGTTTTTTGAATCTTCTGCTGTAGTTTATTTAGGTCTTATGATCTGTTAATCAACACCAGATTGTAAAGATTTCAGTAATAATTCTGTTCTATACTCCCTTTAACTTTAACACATATTCTATATGGAGAATAACATGAAAGCGTTAAAAATTCTGTTTGGTATCTTTGCCACGATTTTCATTTTGGTCATCGGTGCGGGGCTCGCTTTAAATTATTTCCTTGATCTGAATAAATATATTCCGCAGATGGAAGCAAAGCTTAACGATACAACGGGGCTGGAATGGACGATTAAAGGCCCAGTGAAGCTGGCGCTTTTTCCGGGCGCAAGCCTAGCGGTCAATGGTATTCGCGCCGAAGATAAAGGCGGGGCTAAAATTGCGCAGTTAAAGGGGCAAAGTTTTGCTTTTGAAAAGGCCGGCGCAAAAATTGCGTGGTTCCCACAAATCATGAGCAAGGAAGTTATCGTCAAGGAATTCGCGCTTGATCAACTGGATTACAGTAAAAAAGCGCCTGATGGTGCGGTGCAAAAAATCCATTTAGAACAATTGGCGCTAAAAGATATTTACGTTGGTTTTGCAGATATGGCAGAGACGGGCTTAATTATCCGGCCAAATAACGCAGATAAAGGCATCGGTCTAAACCTTGCGGCGCAGATTGAACAGCTTGATAAAACAGGCATGCGCGCAAATGTTATGGATATTGATTTTAAAGCTCTTTTGGAAGTTAATGGCGGGGCAAATGCGCCGCTTCAAAAGCTGACGCTCAATGATGCGCAAATAGATGTGAACGCAAAAATGCCGAACTTTAAGGCAAGCGGCTTGGATATAAAAATTAATACAAATATGGCGCTTGACCTTAGTGCCAAAACACTGGATTTAAGTGATGTGAAAATTGCCGCGGCGGGCGAGGCGCTCACGGGGCGTGCTAAGGTAAACTTTGCGCAAAAAGAACCTAAAATCACTTTTGATTTCAACGGACAAAGTGTGAATTTAGACGGTCTTCTTGCTTTAATGGCGCCAAAGGGTGAAACCAAAGCAGCAAAGAAAGCGCCCAAGCCCCTCCCTAGATTCACCATTGATGGTCATGTCGCCTTTGCGCAGGTAAAGATGGGTAATTTGACTGCAGATGCGGTTGACGCACAGATTAAAGGTCAAGGCGGGGCATATAGCGTTGCGCCGTTTAAAGCAAAAGTCTATGGCGGTGACGTGCTCGCGAATATGCGTGTACAAGGTGCAAATCTTCCTGCCGCTTGCGCCGTGGATTTTGATGTTAATAACGTTGGCCTTGGTGCATTACTTAAGGCTGCAGCAAACCAAGAGATGCTCGACGGTACGCTGCAAACAGCGGGTGATATAGCATTGCCCTGTTTGGCGGGGCCGATTGATATTGCAAAGGCAACAGGCGCTGTAAATAGCAGCGTGAGTAACGGCGTGATTAAGAAATGGAATGTATCCAAGGTGTTAAATCAGGCGCAATCTGTTGCCAGAGCTGTTTCTGAAGGCAAGGTCACTGATTTAGCGTCAGTACAGGCGGCGCTGGATGTCACTCAAGGTGATGAACGCTTTGAGTTTACAAAAATGATTGCGAATTTCACGCTGGCAAATGGCATTGCGCAAAACACCGTTTTTGATATGCAGGCGCCATTAAGCGAAGTCGGCGGAGATGGTCAGTTTGATTTAGTTAAGGGGCTAATGGATTACAATTTGCGCTTAAACTTATCAAAGACCAAAGATAATAATAAATATTTTGTGCCTATAAAGTTAAGTGGCCCATTTACCAAGCCTTCATATAAAATAGACACGCAAAAGCTGCTCTCTTCGCAGCTTGGCGGTAAGCTTAAAGAAAAGCTCAATAAAGAGCTTGATGGCAAGTTAGATGGCGGGTTAGGCGGCGAGCTGATGAAGGCCTTGCCGTTCTAAAAGTAAAGGGGCTTGCGCGCTTTGTGTACGAAAAATGCAAAAAAAGCTGCGCAAGATCTGTTCAATGCTTGATTCCTAATGTATAAATATAACTATGAGAACGTTGTATCACTTATGGCTGCACCCTTTTTCACGTAAAGTACGCATTGTACTTGCGGAAAAGAAGCTTGAATTTAAAAGCGAAATCGAACGTATTTGGGAGCGCCGTACGGAGTTCTTAACGATGAACCCTGCGGGTGATGTCCCTGTATTGGTTGAGGCTGACGGCACAACGCTTGCCAATAGCATGGTGATTTGTGAATATCTCGATGAGGTATACCCTGAGCCGAGCTTGCTTGGCCTAGACCCTGTACAAAAAGCCGAAGTGCGTCGCCTGACATGCTGGTTTGATATTAAGTTCAACCAAGAAGTCACAGAAAATCTTGTCGGCGAAAAATTAATGAAACGCTTTTTAAAAATGGGTGAGCCGCATGGCCCATCTATTCGCGCAGGTCACGCTAATATTCATTATCATATGGATTATATCGGCTTTTTGACAGAAAAACGCAACTGGCTCGCTGGCGATGCATTCTCGCTCGCCGATATTGCTGCCGCTGCGCATTTATCCGCCATTGATTATATTGGCGACGTACCATGGGATGAACACCAAGCGGCCAAAGACTGGTACGCCCGCGTGAAATCCCGCCCATCTTTCCGCGCGCTTTTAGAAGACCGCATTCCGGGATTCCTTCCTGCAAGACATTACGAAAATGTTGATTTTTAACTGAGAAATGTTGTAGAATATTAGGAAAGCCTAAAATAATATAATAAACACATAATGATAATAATAATGGCTATGCCGTATTGTGGTGATAAGGGACATGACTTCAACAAATAAAAAATTATTCTGTTTTGGATATGGCTATGTCTGCGATTTTTTAGGCCATGCCCTCAAAGAGCAAGGCTGGTCTGTTGCGGGCACATCTCGCGACCCTGATAAGCGCGAAATGATGCGTAATGCTGGTGTTGAGGCGTATTTGTTTGATGATGAGCGCCCGCTTGGAGACCCCTTATATGCTTTAAAAGATGTTACCCATATTGTGATTTCAACGCCGCCAGGCCGTGAGGGATGCCCTGCTTATCTGGCGCATGGCAAAATGTTATCTTCCTTGCCGAATTTGGAATGGGTTGGCTATTTATCCTCAACATGTGTTTATGGTGACCGCGGTGGCGATTGGGTTGACGAATATACAGAAACCTGCCCAACATCTATTCGCGGCACGCGCCGTTGTAAAGCCGAAGAACAATGGCGCACATTGCGCCGCGTTGAAGGTCTGCCTGTGCATGTGTTTCGCCTTGCGGGTATTTATGGCCCCGGACGCTCTGCGCTTGATTCTGTGCGCGTGGGCATTGCGCGCCGCATTAATAAAGAAGGGCAGGTCTTTAGCCGCATTCATGTTGATGACATTGTTGATGTGATCACAAAATCAATTGAGCAGCCTAATGCGGGCGCCGTGTATAATGTTTGCGATGATAATTCTGCCCCCGCGCATGAGGTTATTTCCTATGCCTGTGAACTTTTAGGCCATCCCGTGCCGCCTTTGGTGCAAATTGAAGATGCGAACTTACCGCCAATGGCGCTGAGTTTTTATTCTGATAATAAACGCGTGCATAATGACCGCATCAAGCAAGAGCTTGGCATAAAACTGCGCTATCCTGATTACCGATCAGGTATCGACCAATGCCACGAATATGATCAAAAGTTCGGCAGCATCTATGACGGCATCGCATCATAGATCCTCGCTATTTATAGCCCCGATACTCTGAATTTTATTGCTTTGGCGCAGGGGTCTGCTGCGGCGTAGTTTTATCGGCGTAGTTGCGTTCAACCCATTCTGATAACAGTTTCACGCCATAACCTGTTGCAACGCCATTTGGCGGTATCGCCGTGCCTGCAATGTCCAGATGCGCCCACTGTGTATCGCCTTCAATGAAATAGCTTAAAAAACCTGCCGCAGTGCTTGCACCCATACGCGGTGTGTTTGCGCTATTGCTTAAATCGGCGACTTTACCAATCATTGCGCGGCGGTGTTCATCGTCGAGTGGCATTAACTCAATCGCTTCACCGCTATGTTGCGCGGCTTGTGTGAAGTTCTCGCGCAGCGTTTGCGATTCGCTAAATAGTCCAGCTCTGTTATGGCCGAGCGCCGCGACAACCGCGCCTGTCAGTGTTGCGACATCGACAATGCTATGCGGTCTATGGTTGCGCTGCAGATATGTTAGCGCATCAGCCAAAACTAGACGGCCTTCTGCGTCTGTATTTTTAATTTCAATCGTTTTGCCCGCCATTGATGTAATGACATCATCAACGAGATAGGCATCAGGTGCGATGCGGTTTTCAACGAGGCCAACAATCGCCGCGACTTTAACCGCGGCTTTCTTTTCAGCAAGTGCCTGCATCGTGCCGACCACAGCGGCTGAACCGCACATGTCAAATTTCATGCCGATTTGGCCTGCTCCGGATTTAAGCGAATAACCGCCCGTATCATAAGTAACGCCTTTGCCGACAAGGCCAACTGGCGCGGCAAGCTCGTTATTTGTACCATCATATTCCATGACGACCATGCATGGCTTATGAGTAGCAGAGCCACCAACAGCTAAAGCTGCGCCCATGCCGAGTTTTTGCATTTCTTCATAAGAAATTACCCGCGTTTTTACGCCAAGCGGCCCAAGCTTTTCTTGGATCTGATTGGCATATGTTTCTGGGTAGAGAACATTTGGCGGCTCATTGCCTAAATCACGCGCCCAAACGCGCCCTTTTGATATTGCCATGATGTTGTCAAATTCAGCTTTAAGGCTGTGAACATCTTCATAGGACACGTTCAAGAATTTATAGTTGTCTGTTGGCGCGCTTTTATATTTATCAAAGGCATAGGATGCTTCATAAGCGGCATTCGCGATTTGTGCATATATTGTGCTGCCATCAGACTTAAACTTTTTGTGATCATCGGCGAGCAGTAAGCCGTTATCAAGCTTTTGCGACTTTAGGCTTGTGAACAATGTCTGCCCAATCTTTTCTGATGTGGCTTTATCAAGTTTGTCAGCCTGTCCAAAGCCAAGCAACATGATGTTTTGATGTCTGGAGCCCTTGGGCGCGGCTAATACCGTAGCTTGCCCAGCCTGTGCGTCAAAGGCGGGAAGGGCAGCAACGCTATGTGCGATGAGGCCATCATATTTTGTGTCAAAATCCTTGGCGCGTTCGCCGAGTGTGATCTTGCCCTTCTTATTTGTAAAAACAGGCAGTATAAGCGTCTGTGCGTTGGTCGAGCCTCTTGAACAAAAAGCATTAAGTTTTGTGCTGGTCATTGTATATTCCCTGTTTTTTATTTTATTTTTTTTTATTGTCATATTTTGTGCAACTTTAAATAGCTGTGCGCATAGGGTCAAGTGTTTTCTATAAAATGCCTTGTGGTGATATCTACAAAAAAGAGTCGAATTCTCTTGAAATATGTCTGTGAATGATCTATCTATTTAGCACTCTCTATTGAGGAGTGCTAATGCACTTTTCTTGAGGGGATAAGGAGCTGCAAGCAGGCTTTAGGTAAAGATGTATGCAGCTTGCTAATATTAACCAATCTTAAGGAGATTAAAGAAATGAAATTTCGTCCTTTACATGATCGTGTATTACTTCGCCGTATCGAAGTAAGTGAAAAAACTGCAGGTGGGATCATTATTCCTGACACAGTAAAAGAAAAGCCTATGGAAGGTGAGATCGTTGCAGTAGGCACTGGTGGCCGCGATGAATCTGGTAAGGTTTTTGCGCTTGACGTTAGCGCAGGCGACCGCGTTCTCTTCTCAAAATGGTCAGGTACAGAAGTATCAATTGATGGCGAAGAGCTATTGGTCATGAAAGAAAGCGACATTATGGGCATCATCGAAGCTGCATAATTAAGCGCTTCGTTAAACCATAAATACGCAAAATATTAATCAACTAAGGAAATTTAAAATGACTGCAAAAGATGTAAAATTTAGCACAGACGCACGCGAACAAATGCTTGCTGGCGTTGATATCATTGCAAATGCTGTAAAAGTAACGCTTGGCCCTAAAGGCCGTAACGTTGTGATCGACAAAGCTTTTGGCGCACCGCGCATTACAAAAGACGGCGTTTCAGTTGCCAAGGAAATCGAACTTCCAAATAAGTTTGAAAACATGGGCGCACAGATGATCCGTGAAGTAGCGTCTAAACAGAACGACGTTTCTGGTGACGGCACAACAACCGCGACAGTTCTCGCACAGAAAATCGTACGCGAAGGCGTTAAAGCGGTTGCTGCGGGCATGAACCCAATGGATCTTAAACGTGGTATCGACCTAGCGGTTGGCCGTGTAATCGAAGACCTTAAGTCACGTTCAAAAGCAGTAAGCGGTAACGATGAAGTAAAACAAATCGGTACAATTTCTGCAAATGGCGACGCTGACATTGGTGCAAAAATTGCTGAAGCAATGGCAAAAGTTGGTAACGAAGGCGTTATCACAGTTGAAGAATCCAAATCTATGGAGCTTGAACTTGACGTTGTTGAAGGTATGCAATTTGACCGTGGTTACTTGTCACCTTATTTCGTAACAAACCCTGAAAAAATGGCGTGTGAGCTTGAAAACCCACTTATCCTTCTTCATGAAGGTAAGCTTTCAAACCTACAAGCAATGCTACCAATCCTTGAATCAGTTGTGCAGTCTGGTCGCCCTTTGATGATTATTGCTGAAGACGTTGAAGGCGAAGCGCTTGCAACATTGGTTGTGAACAAGCTACGTGGCGGCTTAAAAGTTGCTGCTGTGAAAGCACCTGGTTTTGGTGATCGCCGTAAAGCGATGATCGAAGACATTGCGGTTCTTACAGGTGGTCAGGTTATTTCTGAAGATCTTGGCATCAAGCTTGAAAACGTGACAATGGACATGCTTGGCACTGCGAAAAAAGTGACAATCACGAAAGACGACACAACAATGGTTGATGGCGCTGGTGAAACGTCTGCTATCGAAGACCGCGTTGCACAAATTCGTAGCCAAATCGAAGCATCTTCTTCTGATTACGACACTGAAAAACTGCAAGAGCGTCTTGCGAAACTGGCTGGCGGCGTTGCTGTTATCCGTGTTGGTGGCGCAACTGAAGTTGAAGTGAAGGAAAAGAAAGACCGCGTTGACGATGCAACAAATGCTACGCGCGCAGCAATCGAAGAAGGCGTTGTCGCAGGCGGCGGCGTTGCACTTCTTTACGCAGCGAAGTCACTTGATGGTGTTGAAGGCATGAATGCAGACCAAAATGTTGGTATCAGCATCATCCGTCGCGCATTAGAAGCACCTGTACGTCAAATCGTTGAAAACGCTGGCGGCGAAGGTTCTATTGTTGTTGGTAAGCTTCTTGACCAAAGCAACACAAACTACGGTTACGATGCACAGAATAACGACTATGTTGACATGGTTGCAAATGGCATTATCGACCCAGTGAAAGTTGTACGTACAGCTATCCAAGACGCAGCATCTGTTGCTTCACTTCTTATCACAACAGAAGCGATGATTACAGACGTTAAGGAAGAAGGCTCATCAGACCCAGCAGCTGCAATGGGCGGCATGGGCGGCATGGGCGGCATGGGTGGTATGGGCGGCATGATGTAAATCATTCTCCAATCATCCAAAGCACCTAAACGCTTTGAGAAAATAAAGAAGCCGGCCTCTATGATTGAGGCCGGCTTTTTTTGTTCTGAAGATACGTGGCTTAGGCTTTTTGTTAACCTTCACTAACGCGCACATAATTGGTTGCAACGCCGTATTGTGGGTCTTCCATGACGTTTTCTTCGACCATGTCGGCATGTTTAAGAAGCAGGCGGCAATCAGCGCTTAAATGAACGAGGTGGAGTTTTTTACCAGCGTCTTCATATTTGGTTGCGAGCGCATCAATCGCTTCAATCGCCGAATGATCCCAAACGCGGGCGTTTTTAAAATCGAGGACGACTTCTGTTTGTTCGTCATTTTGTGGGGAGATTAAATCTCTGAAATTGGCGATTGAGCCAAAGAATAACGGCCCGTGCAATTTGTACACTTTATGGCCCTCTTCAGATACGGCTTGTTCTGCCCAAACATGCTGGGCTGACTTCCATGCATAAACAAGCGCGGAAACAATCACTCCAATCACAACGGCGAGCGCCAAATCATGGGCGACGGTCACGCCCGTAACCAATATAATAACAAATGCATCTTCACGCGGAATTTTGTTCATAATGCGAATGGATGCCCATGCAAACGTGCCAATCACGACCATCATCATCAGGCCAGTCAGCGCAGCGAGCGGGATCATTTCAATCCACTGCGATGTGAACAGGATAAAGCAAAGCAGCGCTACAGCTGCCGTAATGCCAGATAAGCGCCCACGCCCACCTGATTTAATGTTAATCATCGATTGACCAATCATCGCGCAGCCGCCCATCGCGCCGAAAAAGCCGCAAGTCACATTTGCCATGCCTTGCCCAACACATTCCTGTGAAGTGCGTCCGCGCGTTTCTGTAATCTCATCAATTAAGGTTAGGGTTAGCAGGCTTTCAATCAAACCAATCGCCGCCAAAGTTAGCGCGATAGGGAAGATAATAAATAATGTTTCAAGCGTAAACGGTACCATCGGAATGTGGAATGATGGCAGGCCGCCTTGGACGCTAGCGAGGTCGCCAACTGTGCGCGTATCAAGGTTAAAGCCAATGACAAGTGCGCTAACTATTAAAATAGATGCAAGCGGGGCAGGAATGATTTTGCCGATTTTAGGCAGCTTAGGGAAAGCCCAAATCAGCGCCATAGTTAGCGCCGTGAGGCCGACCATAATCATCATTTGCGGGCCTTGCATCCAGCCGCCATTAAAGATAACGTCAATCGCGCTATGTGCGCCGCCTGTTTCTGTGACAGGGGCATGGTCAGTTGGATTCCCCGATTTAAACTGATTAAGCTGCGCCAAGAAGATAACAATCGCCAAGCCGTTCACAAAGCCGAGCATCACAGGGTGCGGCACAAGGCGAATAAACTTACCAAGGTGAAATACCCCTGCGAGCAATTGTAATACGCCCGTAAGCGCCACTGCAGCGAATAAATATTCAACGCCGTAAACCATGACAAGGCCAACCATCGCGACAGCCATCGCGCCGGTCGCACCAGAAATCATGCCGCTACGTCCGCCAAAAATAGATGTAATTAAGCCAACAAAAAACGCGGCATAAAGGCCAACCAATGGGTCAACCTTCGCGACAAAGGCAAAGGCGATCGCTTCGGGCACTAAAGCCAAGGCCACAGTAAGGCCAGATAAAATATCAGTTTTAGGGTCTTGCGTTAAATGGAAACGACGAACTAAACGCAGCATAGTGCACACTCTCTTTTTTATAAGATTACTCTTTTATACAGCATCGCTTATAGTGCGATGCATCAAGAAAGTCCAGCTTTTTGTCTGTTTTGCGCGGCGTAATAACAACCTAAACGCTTGGTTTTGGTGCGTTTTCTTTAATGGTACTGTGCTCTGGCATGTCTTTAAAGCTATCAATCGCGCAGAGTAAATCTGTGTCATGTGACAGGCTGATGTTTTTCGTGTAGCCGCTAAACACATCAACGCTTTCAACCCATATTTGTGTTAGGCTGTTATCGCCTTGCCTGTGAGGGCTGCATATATATGGCGATGTTTTGGCTGCTGTGTCACTTGGGTTGCGTAAAATATTTTTATTATCTTTTTCAAAATAGGCGTGGTCTGTCTGGCCTTCAAAGTCAGGTGCGACAAGAATATCAGGCTGAATGCCGATACCTTGATATGAGCCCGATGTGGGCAGGAATACCGCGCCCATAGTTACCTTCATTTTGGAAAGGTCTGCATCGCCGTAACCAATAGAAAACGGGCGCTGCATGGTCGCTTTACCAAAACTAGCGGTTTTGCCAATAATTTTGGCGCGCCCGACATCTTGTAAATTACCTGCGAAAATTTCAGAAGCAGAAGCCGAGCCGCTATCAACTAAAACACGGATCGGCAAATCTGTAATTTGCCCCGCGCTGCTATCAATGTAATCTTGGTAGTGATCTTTGCCCTGTAGCAAAGCGAGCCCGCTGGAGACAATGCTGTCTGTATTGATGCGCGTTTCAATATATCCTAATGCATCGCCATCAGTTAAATCGTCTAACATTGCATTTACGGCATAAACAAAGCCGCCTCCATTATCGCGCAGGTCAATAATGATGTTTTCTATTTTGTCGCTATATTTGTCCTGTGCTGTGGTAATCGCATTTTTCATGGCTTTTTCTGAACCGTGAGAGAATGTGCTAAGTTCAACCAACAATGATGAGCCGTTGATCATTTGCGCGCGTATGGGCGTGGTGTGAACCTCTCCGGCTGTAATGTCGACGGTATAAGGGGTCTCAGTATTGTGTTTTATGCCTTTAAATGTTGCGGACTCGCCCTGCCCCCCGATATCACGTATATAAGCGGCGCGCTGATAAGGCTGTAGGCTGTTTAAATCCATATCATTTAAATGCGTAATAATATCGCCTTGTTGTAAGCCGGCTTTTTGCGCGGGGCCGTTTTCAACAAAATCAATAATTATGCCGCGTGGGTGAGGGGCAAGGTTTATGCCGAATGCATAAGATATATTGTTATCATTGTCGTTCCATCGTTTGGCGGTATCATGGTTGATATACATGGAGCGATAATCAAGAGCTTTGAGCATCTGATTTGAAGATGTTTCAATCAGCGCCTTTATTTCATCGTAGCTATATGATTTTTCAGGGGCGAGCGCTCGGACAATATCGGCGACATCATGGCCTTGAATAATATCTTCATATTTGGATACGTTGTAATGGTAATCAGCGGCAATTTCGGCGGCGCGTTCAATGCGCTGATAATGTTCACTGACAATAATATCTAATTCATTCTGCTCGAGACCTTTGGTGCCGTAAAACATATAAATGTCAGAATCTGGCGCGATGCTGGCGACTAAGTTAGCATCGCTTGCAGGCAACTGCGTGGTGATAAAATTCTCGGTATTATAGCTGTGGGTTTCACTGTTGACGTAATCATATGCAGGCGCGCCAAATTCCATTGCAAGTGCCAATGCTGTGCCAGCAACGGCGCCAATAATATGCCCTTTTGTGATGCGTGATTTTGCGCGTTTATTAAACTGCGCCTTTAGCTTGCCCTGTTCAGCCATGGCTATGATCCCTGTGTTTATTTTTTTTATTTATTTTTATGAAATCACTATAGGGCAAATAGGGCGCAAAAATCAAGCTTTACGAAAAAGAGCAAGACCGCATAGCCTTGCTCTTTATACTTACTCAATATATATGCCGCGCTTAATGGTGCATGGCAGGGTCGTGCGGCGCAATGGTTTGCAGCCCTTCCATATGCCCGTTGACAAGGAAATGCACGGCAATCGCAGCGGCAAATCCGAGGACAATAATCGGGGTCCATTTTAAATGGCTCATAAAGCTGTATGAACCACGACCTACGCCCATAAGCGCCACGCCAGCCGCGGAGCCAATAGACAGCATAGAACCGCCTACGCCTGTTGTTAGCGTAATTAACAGCCACTGAAAATGTGTCATTTCTGGATCCATTGTCAATACGGCAAACATCACAGGGATGTTATCAATTAACGCGGATGCAAAGCCGAGGGTAATATTTGTAATGGTTGGCCCCCATTCAACATACATAAGGTTCGACGCAAGCTCCATATAACCAAGGAAGGATAGGCCGCCAACAGAGAAAATAACGCCGAAGAAGAAGAGGAGCGTGTCCCATTCCGCAGCCGCAACAGTTTCGATGATATCAAAATCTTCGTCTTCATGTGAATTTTTTGTGTGGTGACGAATGAAGTAAGAGAAAAACATAAGTACAGAAAGGCCGGTCATCATGCCAATAAAAGGCGGAAGGCCGAGCATTTGCTCAAAACCAACAGCCATTGCGATCGTGCAGACGCCAAGAAAAATCATGGTTTTTGCGCCATATTTTAATTTTGATCCTGTCTCCATATGCCAAGGCTTTTCTTTGGGGACAAAGAAGCTCATGATAATTGCAGGGACAAGGAAGCAAACAACAGAAGGCAAGAACAACGCAAAGAATTCAAAGAAGTCGACCTTGCCGGCCTGCCAAACCATCAATGTTGTAATGTCACCAAATGGTGAGAATGCGCCGCCAGCATTCGCCGCGCAGACAATATTGACGCAGCTGACGCCGACGAATTTTTTATCCTCTGCGCCCACGGCCATAACAACCGCGCCAAGTACAAGCGACGTGGTTAAGTTATCAGCTACGGGTGACAGGAAGAAGGCCATAACGCCAGTCGCCCAGAAAAGCTGACGTTTGTTAAGGCCTGCTTTAATTAATTTACTGCGCAGAACATCAAAGACCTGACGGTTTTCAAGTGCGGCGATGTAAGTCATGGCGGCGAGCAAGAAGAGCAGCAAAGAGGCGTATTCTTCTAGGCCGTGGAAAACCGCGCTATGCACGTCATCATGTGAAAAACCAAAGCTTGGTGCAACAAGGCCAATGGTCACCCAAATAATACCTGCGCCCAACATGACGGGCTTAGACTTCTTTAAATGGGTTTTCTCTTCTAGCAAGACGAGTAAATATGAGAGTATAAAAATCACAATACAAAACAGAGACGCGGGATGTTTAACAAGGGCATCTTTTTGTTCTTCGGTAAGCATATGCGCCGATGCTGCATCGCTCGCTGCAAAGCCGTAGCCAGAGAGCATGTATATACCGATAATGGCAAAAGAAAAGAAGAGAAAATAGACAAAGTTGCGAAACCCTTCAACGGAGACGAACTGTCTTGCCTGTAAACTTGCTTGTGTCATTGTTTGTGATGCCCTTTAAAGAAAATATGTTTTTACAACCGAGAAATTATATCAGAAAATATGAAAGACGAACAGGGTAAACGGATATAAAACGCTTGAAGGTGGTTTCTGAAAACTAAGGTTAAGCAAAAGCCCTGCAGCTTAAGCGTGCAGGGCTTTAAAATTTTTAATGTTAAACGCTAAACGCTAGTGGTGTTATGCCGCTTTACTTTTTTTTTGCGCGCGCTCTAGGCCTTCTGTTAGCATTTGTTTGGCAACGTCAACATCAGCCCAGCCAAGAACCTTAACCCATTTGCCTTTTTCAAGGTCTTTGTAATGGGTAAAGAAGTGTTCAATTTGCTCAACAGTGATTTTTGGTAAATCTGTGTAATTTTCAACGCCGTCATATAGTGGGATCATTTTTGACACTGGCACAGCGATGATTTTCTCATCTTGACCGCCATCATCTTCCATTTTCAAAACGCCAATTGGACGTGAACGCAATACTGCGCCCGGCGCGATTGGTAAATGTGTAACAACCAAAACGTCTACTGGGTCGCCATCACCAGAAAGCGTGTTCGGCACATAGCCGTAATTGCCTGGGTAATACATTGGCGTATGTAAGAAACGGTCAACAAATAACGCGCCGCTATCTTTATCAACTTCGTATTTAATCGGCGCAGCGCCCATTGGGTTTTCAATGATTACATTAATATCGTTTGGCAAATCTTTGCCTGCAGGTACATTGTCAAAAGACATGCGCGTTCATCCTTCTTTTCAAAATAAGTTATTCTTAGCAGCAGAGATTAGCCAATACAGCGCCTGAGATCAAGTCTTTTAAGTGGCTTGTGTTTGCGACAAGGAGGGCGCGTTCGCGCAGGGTTTCTCGCGGCGCAGCAGCTGTAAATGCTTGAGGTGCCCATAAGCGAAAATGCCGCAGGCGATAATCTGCGGTACAGACCCTGCAAAAATGCCGCAAGCAACCCATAAGGCGGCGCTAAGCAGGCTGAATAAACGCAAACGGAATATATCGGCGCAGAGCTTTGAACAGACAGCTAATGTCGTTGCTGCGACCCCAACCATTGTCGCGCAGATTGCGATGAGGCTGTAAAGTTGACCGCCCCAGCCTGCAAAGGAAAGGTAAAAAATAATAGGGAAAGATAAATAGAGTAAGGGCTTAACGGCAGGGTATCTGACAAAAGTCAGGCTTAATACGCCCATATAAACATAGACAATATTCATTAATGCGATTGTCGGCATATCCAATATCGCCCAGTGCAGCGCGACAACTAAGCAGCCTGCGGCCTCTATCGACAGTAAGGCAAAGCGGTTTTTCTGGTAACTTGAATATGCATAAAGCCCATAACCAACAAAGCCGATAATTTGCGCCAATACAAAAGCTGAAAATAAACCATCCATGCCGTATTCCTTAACCGATAAAATGCACTAAACAAAAAATAGCGGATTATGGTTAATTAATAGTGAATGGATATAGTTTTATATATGGAGGCCGCCTATAGCGGGGAGGTCTTCGTTGCAGCTTGCCTCTTCTTCTTTATATCGCGAATCCAACGCAAGCTTGATGTCGGCAATATGTGGCGCACAAACGAGAAAAGCATCATATGTCATATTGCGTATTTTATAGGGAAGAAACTCACCCATAATGGTAAAGGCATCTTCGCAGAAATCACGTTTTCTGGGGTCAAAACCAATATCATTGATGAGGCGGTTTTCATTATAAAAATCTGCGATAGATTGACGTCTGCTTTTTAACGCCGGCCAATCAACGGTAATTTTTCCACTGTTAATCGAAGGAACGAGCCAATTGGCAGCTTTAATTAGCTCTTCATGTGGTGTTTTGTTTTTGTATTTTTTGTGCTGGGCGCATTTCACTTTCATTTTCTTGTCTTCATTATACTCGGTTAGCTGCAATGTCGAGCTATGCGCTTCTCCGCTCTTATCTGTATAGCTAAGATGGAATATGTGTGAGCCAGTTAATATGCAGTTACTTGCATAGCCACCAACGCAATGACTCATGCGCTCTCCTTCTTCCTCAAGCTCTATTTTTGTTGTAAGGGGGATGATATGAACGTTACGGGCTGTTTTTTGTTCTGGGCATAAAGCGGGCCATGATAAATCGCTGGCGATAGCAATGGATTTTAAACGTGCATTAACGGTGTCTAGGCGTTCATGCCATTGCTCTGAACCACGTACAAGCTGTGGTACAGAAAAGCCCGACATAAACTGCGTGATGATGTTCTCGTCTTGGCTGAGTTTATAGGCTATATCTAGAACATCGCCAGCGTCACCTTCGCTTAACATTGTTTGCACAATAGATGGTAAAATGATTGTGTTTCTAACTTTACGTACAAAGTCCTGTATGTCCCGCCAGACAACATTTTTGTTTGGGTTTTTGCGTATATACTGACGCAGCGTGCTGTAAGGTAAGCGGCTGTATTTATGGGCGCTTTCTAAATCCTCACAGGCCTTTTTGAAATCTTGCCATGCCTTGCTATGCATGGGATATTCGTGTCGTTCAAAATAAGGCAAAAAACTCAGCTTTTGGCTTAAAATATTTAAATCATCATTTTCAATATGACGGTCATTAACGCCATGATACGGGGCAAGGTATTTTTTTGGTATAGATCTGACCTCTGCAGCAAACACATTTTTTAAGGCAGCGGGAACAGATATGCCTTGATCTATTAACGCATTTAATCTTTTCGGGGCATTATATTTATCATTATCCATGCCATCACGGCGGCGCAGTGCATTATAATCCCATTCACCTACATGTTTTAAGGAGAAAAGTGGCGTTAATCCCGGATAGGTTTTGAATGCACCAATGCGATAGTCAATTTCACGCGCGCTATTGCCGGCTAACATCCACTGATAATCGCGGTAACTTGGCTGCGTGTTAAACATGGCAGCATGAAGCGCATCGCGATTGAGGCGTGCTAAAATGCTATATTGCGCAGTTTTTAACCATGCTTGTTCTGTGTTTTGTATAAAATGATCTATGCCCTTGCGTGAAATTGTGACCTCTCCGCCATGTATACGTGCCACCTGCCTTAACTGGCTTTGAATATAAGCGCTGGGGCCGATTTGGCTTTGGTAGCGGTTATCACGATGTTTGAACATATGCGCAATATCTAAAGCGTTTTGATCAAATATTTTTTTGCCAAAGCGCGGGACTGCGCTATAAGGTTGGTCGTCATTAAGCATATTTTGATAATAGCTGCGCACGTTTTCAAATGCCTTTTTACCATTATCAATAAAGTTCATGCGGTATAGTGAGAGCTGTTTTAAGGGGCTAACCATAAAAATGCGCGCACTGGCAATTCTATACTGCGCACCTTCTTTTTTCTTTTGGGCTTTTTTATTAAATTTTAAATCGCTATGCGGGATAATGACCATATGTGCGCCATTGTCAGCGTGCGTTATTTGCGGCGCTGTACTGCTTTGCCAATCTTCAAAAATTGTATTAACACCTTCGATAAGCGCGGTCTTATTGGGCTGATTTACGGCATCAGTGTTGGCGCATATGTTTTCAATGACATTCTGTTTAAAGGCGTCAATTTGATCTTCAATGTGTGTTTGAAGGCGCGCGGCTTTGTTAAGGTATAATGCTGTACTCATCATATGTCCTCTCGAAATGATGAGTGATGTTACGTAAAGCGGCGCAATATGTCAAATAACTTTTTAGTGGCGACCAAAAAGGCGCTCTATGTCATTAAGGGAAAGTTTAATATAAGTCGGGCGACCATGGTTACACTGCCCGCTGGATGGGGTTTCTTCCATTTCGCGCAGTAAGTGGTTCATTTCAACGGCGCTGAGGCGGCGACCTGATCGGACTGAGCCATGACAGGCCATGGTTGAAAGTACGTGGTTGATTTCTTCTTCAAGGCGCTGTGGGCTGCCATATTCGATCACTTCATCGGCGAGGTCTTGGATCAGCTTTGTGATGTTAACCTTGCCGAGCAGCGCAGGAATACTGCGCACGGCAATAGCGCCAGGACCAAAGGCTTCAATTTCAAGGCCGAGTTTTTTCATTTGATCTGCAAAGGGCAGCAGGCGTGAAATGTCGCCTTCATCCATTTCGATGATTTCTGGGGTCAGCAGGCCCTGCACTTCAATGCCGCCAGCGGCAAGCTGGTTTTTAAAGCGTTCATAAACTAGGCGTTCATGGGCGGCGTGCTGGTCAACAATGACAAGCCCGTCTTGGTTCTGTGCAATGATGTAATTTTCATGGAGCTGCGTGCGCGCTGCGCCCAGTGGATTTTTTTCTTCTTCTTTTAACGCGGCTTCGCTCATGCCTTGTGGCGCGCTTGCTAAAAATTCATGGTGATCTGCGCGCGCAGATGGTGCGTCATGGAAGATTGCTGGCTGATAACCGCTTTGTGCGGCCTGCGCTTCTGCGAAGCCTTGCCCTTGTCGGTAGGCGCTCGGCACTGTGCCATTTTGCGCAGGACTGTAAAACCCTTGTGGGATTGTCGGACTGCCGGTTGGGGGGGCGCCTTCACTCTGTGCGTGTTGAAACAAAGCGCCGCCGCTATTCGCAGCTTGCACCTGTTCAATTAAATGCGCTTTTTGTTTTTCTAAATTGCGCAAGGCGGCAAGCGATACGGTGCTTGCCGTTTGATGCCCGCCATCATGCAAAGCATGACGAATGGCGCTAACCATTAAGCCGCGCACTAAATTAGGGTCACGGAAACGCACTTCGGCTTTTGCGGGGTGGACGTTAACGTCAACTTCGTCACTGGGCAAATCAACAAATAATGCGACCATAGGGTGGCGGTCACGGGCGAGTACGTCCATATAACCACCGCGCACGGCGCCAAGGACTAATTTGTCACGCACAGGGCGGCCATTGACGAATAAATACTGCCACTGTGATGTCGCTTTATTCATTGTCGGTAGGCCAGCAAAGCCTGTAATGCGTACATTTTCGCGCTGCGCATCAAGCGCCAAGGCATTGTCAACAAAGTCACGCCCAAGCAACGCTTCCATACGCTCTTTGCTTTGCCCAAGCAAGTCTTCCGCGCGCCCCGCATAAAGGTTTAGAACTTTTTTGCCATTATGTGTCAGTGAAAAAGCAATTTCAGGCCATGCCATAGATAAGCGAAACATGGTGTCTTTAACTGCTGTGTATTCAGAGCGCTCTGTCTTCATAAATTTAAGGCGGGCAGGGGTGGCGAAGAATAAATCGCGCACTTCAATTTTTGTGCCCTCAGGGTGGGATGTCGGGGTGACATCGCCTTTTTTACCGCCTTCTACCAAAACTTTCCAGCTTTCACCGCTATTGGCATCACGCGTCGTCACGCTAAGGCGGCTTACGGCAGCTATGGATGGCAGGGCTTCACCGCGAAAGCCAAGGTGATCAACATTAAGCAGGTCATTATCAGGGAGTTTCGATGTCGCATGACGGTCAAGCGCGGCGATAAGCTCTTCGCGGTTCATGCCATGCCCGTCATCAGAAACGCTTAAATAGGTTTTTCCGCCATCACGTATTTCAACGTCGACGCGGTTGGCGCGGGCATCAATGGCGTTTTCGACAAGCTCTTTTACCGCGGCGGCAGGGC
Source organism: Micavibrio sp. UBA2705 (assembly GCA_002354205.1). Lineage (GTDB taxonomy): Bacteria > Pseudomonadota > Alphaproteobacteria > Micavibrionales > Micavibrionaceae > UBA2705. The sequence continues at coordinate 31,404 of DELD01000032.1, forward strand.
GTTCGAGCACCTCACCGGCGGCGATCTGATTAATCAGTGTTTCTGGTAAATATCTAATTCGCATAGTTATAATTAGTAGCGTAAACCATTCACTTTGTCAGAGAATATCGTATAAAAACGCTCTAAATGGCGGGGATAACGCTTAAGCGATGAAGTTGACAAAAGCGTCATCATCAATTTGTGCATCTTCAAAATAGACGCTGGCTAGCGTTGCGCCTGTAAAAATGGCGCCGCGCAAATCGGCGCCGGTTAAGTTTGCGTAGCTAAGGTCCGCATTTGTGAAGTCAGCATTTCTTAAGTCGGCGTTTTCAAGGTTCGCATATTTAAAGCTACATCCGCTCATATTGGTAACAAGCTGTCCTTTGCCAAATTTTAACGGGCAAGCTTTTATGCCGCTAAGATTGGCGCGGTTAAAGTTGCTACCGTCAAAATGCGTGCCGCGCATATCGGATTTATGCAATGTGCTGTCTCTAAAGTCAGAACCTTCAAAATGTGCGCTTTGTAAATGCATGGATGACATGTCCATGCCAATGAAAATGGCTTTTTCCGCGCGGCATGCGGTAAGCGGAATTTTGTTAAAGGCCGATATGTTGCGCAAATCATAGCCGCTAAGGTTGAGTTGTGCCCCTGATTTTCCTGTGGTCTCAATCCATGTCACATGTTCTAACAACAGCGCCTTCAAATCTTTGGCGGATTTTTCAAGTTCTGTACCTGACCTTTCGGCGGTAACCGTATCGGTCATATTCAGGCCGCCGCGTTCAACGTCCTGGAATTTTGCGCCCGTAATAATCGCGCCGCTCATATCGGCGTTAGTTAAGGCTGCGCCTGAAAGGTCAGAATCTTCCATATTTGCGCCAAGAAATTTTGCATTCTTCAAATCGGCATCCGTTAGTAATACGGCGGATAAATCGGCATCAGTGAAATCAACGTCAGAGGCACGAATGCCGTTTAAATTGGCTTCGGATAAAAATGCGCCAGTAAATAATGTGCGTCCATCATGCGCAGCGCCTTCGCCTTTTTTTGCGCTTGAAAAAGACATGACCTGTCCTTTGCGTAAATCAGCTTTGTTTAAATTCGCGCCGCGTAAATTCGCGCCAATCACCTGTGCGCCGCGAAAATCTGCTTTTGTCATTTCAGCATTTTCTAAATTCGCGCCACGTAAATCACAGCCAAAAAATACGGCGTTGCTAAAATCGCTATTCGCCATATCGGCATTTTTAAAAATAGAATGAGAGAAGCCTGCCCCTGACATATTCGCGCCGCGGAAATTAAGCCCCGATAAATCGCGATCCGTCAGTACCGCGCGCGCGCCGCCAACAGAGCCTTCGCTGTACATTGCGTGACTTTTTATTGCTTTGTCGAGTTCTGCCTGTGATACAGGAGGTAGCCCAGAATCG
>DELD01000032.1:33124-86838 GCA_002354205.1 Micavibrio sp. UBA2705
CCGCGCCCCGCCATTATGATTTTTTCCCCATAAGTTAGATCCTCATAACTTGATTCTTATTATTATGAAGCATTTTATTAAAAATATCTTTAATTAATTATCATTATTCTTCAAAGAGATAAGATAGAATCCTCGCGCTTGAAGGGTCAAGCGGATATTGTGAGGATTTATGAGGGGCAGCAGAATCTATAGCGGTGGCAATTTCTTTGGCGAGGATTTTACCGAGCTGCACGCCGGGCTGATCAAAGCTGTTAAGCCCCCATATATGCCCTTGCACAAATATTTTATGTTCATAAAGCGCGAGAACTTGCCCTAAAGCAAATGGGGTTAATGCATCAATAATTAATGTTGTCGATGGTCGGTTGCCAGCGAAATATTTTTCTGGGTGGCTTAAAGCTTCCCCATCTTTGCTGCCAATCATCAATGCGCGGGACTGCGCCACCACGTGGGAGAGTAGCGCATTATGATGACCATTTAAGCGAGATAATGGCGCTTTCACAGCAATAAATTCACACGGCGTTACGGCTTTACTTTGGTGGATATGCTGATAAAAAGCATGCTGCCCATTGGTGCCGCTTGCACCGAACACGACTGGCCCCGTACCATAAGGCAAAGCGCGACCATAACGGTCAATTTCCTTACCGTTTGATTCCATATCTGTTTGCTGTAGATAAGCAGGGAAATGCTGTAAATCCTGCGCATAGGGTAAAATAGCAAGCGTTTCATAGTCGCAAAAATTACGGTGCCAAATGCCAACTAGCGCCAAATGGATTGGCAGGTTTTTTTCTATTGGTGTGCTGCGGAAATGTTCATCCATCGCATGTGCGCCGTCAAGCAAAGCACGGAAGTTTTCAAAGCCGAGGTAAAGCGCTATCGGAAGGCCAATAGACGACCATAAGCTAAAACGTCCACCAACATAATCACCAAAGGGGAAGATGTTATCGCTATCAATACCAAAATCAATCGCGGCGATTTTATTCACGGTCATAGCGACGAAATGCTTGGCGATATCGTCTTCGCTTGCTTTTGATGCATCCAAAAACCATTGTCGCGCACTGGTCGCGTTTTTTAAGGTTTCTTCTGTAGTAAAGCTTTTTGATGCAATGAGGAATAAAGTACTCTCAGCATTAATCATCTGCAAAACATTCTGGAGCGCCGCGCCATCAACATTAGACACGAAATGGATGTTCATGCCGTCTTTTACAAAGGGCTTTAACGCATCGCAGACCATATAAGGCCCAAGGTCAGACCCGCCAATGCCAATATGCACGATAGTGTCGATTTTCTGTCCGTTATGTCCGCGCCATTTGCCGCTATGGACATCATCGCAAAGCCGTGCCATGGCATCTAATGTCGCATGGATATCATCGCTGACATTACGGCCATCGACCATATATTGCGCGGATTGCGGCGCACGTAGCGCGACATGGAGAACGGCGCGGTCTTCGGTGTTATTAATATGCTCGCCTGCAAACATCGCTTTTTTTGCGCCGTCAATATTTTGCGCTTTGGCAAGGGCGTAAAGGCTCTTGCGGGCTTTCTCTGTTATGCTGGTTTTTGCGTAATCAAAATATAGCCCATCACAGGTAAGGGCAAAATCATCAGCGCGTTTTGGGCTGCGCTCAAACAAGTCAGAAATCGATATATGCTGTGCATCTTCGCCATATTGCTCAAGCTTTTGCCATGCGGGGCTATCTTCTAAAACCGTCATGATTTATTCCACATTTGGTAGGGTGCTGACAGGCATAAAGGCGTTAAGCTGTGTTTGGTCGCTGCTTAGCGCGTCGAGCGTCGCACCGCCAGCTACAATTGTCACCGCTTTGCCTGCTTTCAAAAAGTCCTGCGCAAGCTTTTGAATGTCGGCGGCCTTTACAGCATTTAGCTTTGCCGCGCGGGTGTCAAAATAATCACTAGGCAAGTCCTGCGTTTGTAAAAACTGCATCAGCGCAGATATTTTATCTGTCGATGTAAGCTGTAAAGGCATTGAGCCGATCAAATAATCGCGGTGCGCTTTTAACTCATCTTCGCTTACGCCATCGGTGCTTATTTTTAACAGCTCGTCTACGGTGCGGCTCAAAAGCTCTGCGGCGGTCTCGTTTTGTGAAGATGCATCAATTTGCAGCATTTGCGCGGCTTGTCCTTCGGACATATAGCTGTAAATGCCGTAAGTAAGGCCGTGCTTTTCACGGATCTCTTCCATCAGGCGCGAACCAAAGCCACTACCGCCTAAAATTGTGCTCAGTAATTTCATGGTGTAATAGCGCGGATCGTCAAGGCGCACAGAAGGCAGCGCCATAATGATTTTGCTTTGCGGCACGCCATCCATGTGGAATAGGGCGCTTTTGCCGTTTAATGGCCATGTGAAATCTGCGACCAAAGCGGGAGCATCAGCGTTTTTTTCTGGTAAGTCCGCAAAAATTTCATCTACTGCTGTGATAAGAGCATCGGCGGTAATGTCACCAGTGACAGAGACTTTTAAACGGTCTTTTGTCAGCATGGTCGCGACATAAGATTTTAAATCATCTGCTGTAAGGGCGCTTAGCGATGAGATTGTCCCGCCGCTATTTTTCGCATAAGGGTGCTCGCCATATAATACGTCATTAAATAGGCGCGCCGCGCTCCAACCAGGTTTGCCGAGCGATGATTTGATGCGTGCAATATTTGCCGCGCGCATACGGTCAATCGCTTCTTCTTCAAAGCGTGGCTCTGTCAGGGCAAGCCTTGTCAGGGCAAAGGCTTTGTCTTGGTAGCGCGTCAGCGTTTTTAAACCGCCAGAGAAATGGTCACGCGATGAGCTAAAAGACAGTGAGATCGAGTGGTCGCTAAGCTGCTTTTGAAATTCTTGTCCATTATAAGGCCCAGCACCTTCATCTAACGTGTTCGATACAAGGCGGGCAAGCCCTTGCTTGTCATCGGCTTCATAGGCCGCGCCAACATTCTTAAATAAAAACTGCATCGATAGCACAGGCACGCTGTGGTCTTCGACAAACCATACATCAATGCCTGATTTTGTTTTCAGTTCTTGCACGGGAATAAAAGGCTTAGTTTCACTTGTCGTAGAAGACGTGGAAGCCTCTACCGCAGCGTCTTGCGCTTCTGCCGCGGCATGTGCGCCGAAGCTGAGCATGGTTAGGCAGCAAAACAAAGTCAGTGCAAAAATGGATCGCGGGGCGTGGTGTTTAAAGCTGTTTTGATTATTCATCAGAACCTCCATTTTCTGGCGCGGCTTGCTGCGCGGGTGTTATATCTACGGGGATAGGCTGTTTTACGGTGATAAGGGCAGGGTCGCCGCCTTTGGGCAATAAGCGCCCACTCACACAAAGTTCAGGGGTCATCAGATGCTTGATGGCGCTACGCACTGCGTCCTCACTGACTTGCTCAATGTCATATGTCCAATATTCAACATCGTCCATAGTAAGACCAGTGCTTAAGGCTTGACCAAATATATAGGCGGGGCTTTGTAGGCTGTCACGGGCAAAGACGGCGCTGTCAATCAGGCGGTCTTTCGCTTCACGGATTTCTGCCGTGCTTGGCGGCGTTGAAATATAATGGGCGAGTTCGTCATCCAAGGCGGATGCAATTGCATCAAGGCTGATGCCTTCACGCGGCGTGGCGCTAAGCGCCAAAGTGCTTTCATCGCGTGAAGAACCTGAATAAGAAAGTGAAACGGCGCTCGCCATTTTCTTCTCGCTCACAATTGCTTTGTAAAGCCGCGTAGCAGATCCGCCATCAAGGATGTTTGCCGCGATGTCTAATGCTAAGGCCGCGGCTTTATCAGTATTATAGCTTGGTGCGCGGCACAGGCGGATAAATTGCGGCTGCTGTACTTGTGCATCTTCATAGGAGACAAGCTTATCACCAGGCAATACAGGCGCGCTATACTCAGGGCGTATGACTTCTGGCTTGGCGGAGATTGCGCCATAGATGCTCTGTGCTAAATTTTCTAGCTCAGGGCGTGAAATTGCGCCTGCAACGACTAAAGTAGCGTTATTCGGCGCATACCATTTATGATAAAAATCCATCGCTTCATGGTGTTGAAGTGCGGCAATCTCTTCTCTCCACCCAATAACAGGAATGCCATAAGGGTGGTTTGGGAATAGGTTTGCACGCATTGTTTCTAACATACGCGCCGCTGGGTTTGTATCTGTGCGCTGTGCGCGCTCTTCTAAAATCACATTACGCTCAGAAAGGAAATGGTCTTCGGGAATGTTAAGGTTCACCATGCGGTCGGCTTCCATGCGCATGATTTTTTCTAAATTTTCGCGTGCGATGTTGACGAAATAGGCTGTGTAATCTTGGCTTGTAAAGGCGTTGTCATTGCCGCCAAGTGCGCGCACTGTGCGTGAATATTCCCCAGGCTCTAATGTATCTGTGCCTTTAAACATTAAATGTTCAAAGAAATGCGCAAGGCCTGAATTTCCCCAATCTTCATCTGCTGCGCCGATATTATACCACATCATGTGCGATACGATGGGCGCGCGGTGGTTTTCGATCAACACAACACGCATACCGTTTTCTAATGTGAAGCTTTCAGCGTTAAAGGCTTTTTCTTTGCGCAAAGATGCTTGCTTTTGCGGCGCGGTATTTTGCGCGCCTTTATGCGCAGGGCTATGTGCGATATTATTAATCAGCATATAGCCAGCAAAGCTACAAATAACAGCGATTATAATGATAAGTATATGTTGTTTCGTCATTTTTAAAATCCATTCAGCGCAATTGAAAAGGCCATAAGATTATTGTCCTTTCAGCATGTGGATGCAAGATGATTCCATATCTTTTTTACCCTGCGACTTAAAAACGCAGCGCATGGCGGCTTACGCAATTAAGCGCGGTTTAGAAATAACGTGCAAGACGCAGCTGAATATAATCATCGCGGGCAAAATCATATAAATCTTCGCCTTGATCTGCCCCGACAATGAAACGTGCGCGCAGTTCTATTTGGTAATTATCGCCAAGGCGGGTTTCGGCCTCTAAGTTGATAAAGCTATCTTGGGTTTCATGGTCGATTGTAAAGCCAGCTAAAATTTCACTATCTTGCGTGTCATTAAAAGCAAGACGCGCGGCGGCGAAAATGTCGTTATTGGCGGTTGTGATGGGGGATTTGTTCGTGTCGCGTCCATCATATTGATATTCAAGTAACAGGCCAAGGTCGAGATCACTTTCAAAGAGTTGATAAAAACTATATTCAAAACCGCCAACGGCGGCAGCGAACTTATCGCCCATGCCTTCGCGACCTATCGCTTCGAACTTCCACAGCCATGATTCTGTTGTATATTGAAAATCAAGGCCGAATTGATTAATTAGCCCGTAATGTGGGCGCAGTTCGCCCTTCGGCGTGATGTTAAATGTCGGCTCGCGGCTTGTCCCTGAAAAGTAAGACAGGCCAATATCAAAATCGCCGATATAATGACTGTAACGCAGTGCGATATCGGTGTGCCACTCTTCGGCGCTGCTTTCATATGTAGGGTTGCTTTGCGTGTCGTAAGGCAGCGCAGCGCGCAGGCGACCATCTTCGCCTGTTAATGTGCGCTCGCGAAAGTAAGGCATAAGATAAGCGCTAATTTTTCCCCAATCACGCTGTGATGCGATTTGCACCATAGGCTGGCCTAAATAATCTTCTTGGTCAGGGTCTTCAATTAAATCTGTCTGGTTGATGATATTGACCAGATGCTGCGATTCGGTAACGCCCCAAAAGACTTTATTCGCGCCAGCCAGCAGTTCAATTTCATCGCCGCGATACATGTAAAATGCTTCGCGTAAATCGCCATGGCTGCGCTCAGCATCAACATTATTGGCGCGTAGATAAGGAATAAAATTGATGCGATGCGTGCGGTCGTCACTTTTGTAGCGAAATTCAGGTGTTACAATCAACGATAAATCAAGATTATCGCTCTGTGCAGCCCATTTATGGTCTTGGGTAAAGGTGCGTGCTTCTAGCGCCGTATAGCCGCCAATGCGCCATGTGCCAGCCTGCGCGGATTCATGGGGGGAGGGAATAAAAGCCGCGAGAGCCGCAAGGCATGTTAAAGGCAAGATACGCTTCATAGGGAGCACCTGTTGTTAAGTGGTATGTGAAAAAATGGGGCGGAAAACGCCCCAAGATTTATTAGTATAACGTGTCGAGCACGCCTTTGACAAAGTCTTTATCATCAAGCCCGTTATCAAAGCTATATGTATCATAAACCAAATCCGTTGATTTCTTGGTTTGGTGGTTATCCATTTTCATTAAATGGACGCGCCAATATTTATCATCATATTTTTTGTATTTAAGGAAATCGAGCGTTTTGAGCAAATCATTTTTACGGTCATAAAATTCGATTTTACGGGTTTGGAAATCCTGCGTATCTGTCCAGCCAATTTGGCGTGAATATCCTGAACGTTCATATAAGGGGAAGCGTTCAACAACGTCACAGGTGAGTGATGGGACGTTTGGGCAAGCTTCTTGGCGCAGGAATTTATATTTATATTTGTTGAGCTCTTGTGAGGTGAAATCCTCAAACGCAAATTCGCTGCCTGCAAATGACCCTGATTTATTTTTAGATGAAATGCGTGCAACTTTTCCTGATTCAGGGAATAGCAGCCACTGATAATCAGGCTTTAAAATTTGGGTGTGGGATAAAAGAGCCATGCCCGCAATATCAGCAGGTGCGTCAAAGATAATCAGCGATTTATCGCCCTCATTCATATCAGGGACTTCTTTAACGGAAAAGCGCATGTCGCGGGTAGTTTCTTGGCCTTGCGCATTGCGCAAAATCATTTTCATGCTGACTTTGTGATCTTTAAAGCCGCTATCGGATAAATCAGATTTTTTGGCAATCTCATAACCTTTTTCTTCATCACTCATGGCATGAGCGGGCAAGGCCGCGGCGCTGAAAAGAAAACAGCCAGAAAGCACGGCGCTGCGTAGTAATATGGAGAGTTTATCATGGTATTTCATTGTTTTATCCTTTGTTTTCAGCGTTGTTTTTCTCTGGGGTGCTTAGTTCTGGAGGGGTTAGTTCTGGGGGCGCGCTGGCTTTATCTTTATTGCCGACCAATAATAAACTCGGCAGCAGGGTAAAGTCGATAAATAATGCAACAATCATTGTCGCGGCGGTCATTAATCCCAATTGTTCGTTGATCATAAAGCTTGATGTTGCCATGACCATAAAGCCTGCAGTGAGAACGATTGTTGTGACAACTAACGCCGCGCCAACAGTTTTAAAAGCATATATACTCGCATCAGCTTTGTTCAAGCCTTTTTCACGGCGCGCGCGTAAATATTTGGACATGAAATGCACGGTATCATCAACGACAATGCCAAGCGCCACGGCAGAAACCCCTGCCGCCGCCATGCCGATTTGCTGGAATGTTAATGCCCAGATACCAAATGTCATTAAAATGGGAACGGCATTTGGGATAATGGACAATGCGCCCAGTTTAACGCTGCGTAAGGCCAGCATCAAAATTAGCGAAATCGCTATAATCGCAATCGCATTGCCTTTGAGCATACTTTCTATATTGCGCTGAGATATGAAGGAGAACATTACAGTTGCCCCAGTGGGCTGGGTCATCATATATGCGGGTGCATTATTTTTAAGCCATGCCTGCGAGCCAGTAATAAAGCTGCGTACCTGTGATGTACTGACATTATCAAGCGTTGCGGTGATGCGGCTTGCTGATTTATCAATATTAATGCGGTCATTAAGGTCAAGCCCGTAAGGCAGCGACATTTCATAGAGCATTAAATATTGCGCCGATAAGGGGCGGCTATCGGGCAGTTTATACCATGCGGTGTCATCGCCGTTAAGGTTCTTATTTAGGCGCTTCATAATGTCGGTGACGTTATTAACGTGACGCACGCCTTCAAGGCCGCGCAGCCACTGTGCGAAACGGTCTAAGTTTTGTAAATACTCAGGCTCATTCACGCCGCCAGCATCTTTTGCAGGGATAGAAAATTCAACCTGATAAACCCCTGTTAAATGCGCCATACCAAAATCGGCATCGCGGCGGAAATCGATGGTTTCATCAAAGTAATTTACCCATTGGTCATTAAGCTCTATGCGTGGTATGGCCGCAATTAAAATAACCGCGATCAGCGTTGTGATGCTCAATACGCCAGTTCTATGTTTGACAACAAAGCGCCCATGACGTTCAAGCAGGCGGGTCATGCGCGAAATGTCTTCGCCCCTTGCATTGCGCGCCGCTTTTACTTTTAACGGCAAAAAGCTGAGTACGGCAGGAAGGAATGTGAGCGAGTATAACCACGCCGCGGCAATACCAAAGGCCGTGATATTGCCAAGATCCCAAAATGGCGGCGAGTCTGAAAAATTAAGGGTTAAAAAGCCGATAATCGTTGTTAGTGATGTAATGCTAACGGGCACAAAGTTAACCCGTACGGAATCAATCAAAGCGTCATTCTTGCCCATGCCTTGGCGCATGTTTTGGAAGGCCGACACCAAAATGTGGATGGAATCGGCAATGGCGAGGGTCAGAATAATCGTTGGCGCGGTCACAGAAATGGGGGTGAGCATAATGCCAATATGCCCTGCAATGCCCATAGCGATAACTAATGAAAAATTAATCACCAAAAACGTTGCAAAAGTCGCGCTGAGGGAGCGTAGCGTGACGACCATGACAATCATTAAAATGACGAACATAATCGGCATTAAGGTCATAGCATCTTTTTGTCCAGCTTCGGCAAAGGCGTTATTCATCATCGAAACGCCTGTAAGCGCAATTTCTAAATCAGGGTATGCGGCGCTTATTTCTGCTGCGATTTTGCGGGCGTAATTGGCAGAGGCAGGGACTTCTTCAATGCTTTCTTCTGGGTATTGCAGCACAACGTTAATACCAGTCGCGCCTAGGTCATCGGCGATCAGTAGCCCTTTGAGCAAAGGCTCATTTAGGGCGATCTCTTGGCGCTGGGCTAAATATTCATCGCTGAGTGAATTTGCACCATAGACAAGGTCTTCGACAATCAGGTCGTCCCCCTCAGCGTAGCTATATTGGAAATTGGTCAGCGAATCGACGCGCAATGCATAAGGGATCTGCCATGCTTCTTCGGTGAGTTTTTCAACAGCAGACATCACATTTTGTGAGAAGACTTTTTCGTTTTTCGGCTTGATGACAAAGAGGATATTATCGTTTTTTGTGTAAGTGTTTTGAAAGTCTTCAAAAGCGGTCAGCTCAGGGTTTTCTTGCGAAAAAAAGACGCGATAATTATTGGAAAAACCAAGGTTCTTTGCGCCATAGCCCACACCAAGCACGCTTAGCAATGTCAGCAATATAACAAGCCAGCGGAATTTAATAATTGTTTTTGCGTAATTTATAACGAAGTTGTCCATGCCGTTTTTCATGCGTCTTTATGTCCTTATAACAATGTTACCTTGCAAGATAATGTACTGATCGGTACAAAAGTCAAGGGTTATTCCGTGCGCTCAAAGTTTTTTAGGGCGGTAATAATATGCGTAATCCCGTGATCGATAATATGTTCGTCTTGGTAGATTTTGACCAATAAAACACTGCCCTGAATCATGGACAGTAATAAATGAGTCATGCTTTCCGCCGTTGCGCCATGCGTTAATGCGCCCTGTGCTTCAAGGGCAATAAAGAATTTACGTGGCTGGCGCATTTTGGCCTCGAAAATCATCTGAATATCTTGGCGGATAAGTTCTTGTTCAGGGGTGGTTTCTTGACCAATCATTCCTAGGATGCAGCCGCGGGCTTTGCCTAAAGAACGATAAAATTCAACGACTTTGTAGATCCAACTTTCAAAATCATCCCAGTTTGTGATCTCTATATCATAAGGCATCTTGCCTTCTTTAAGCTCAACCAAATGGGTCTGCAGCAGGCGGTGAATCAAATCTTCCTTGTTTTTAAAGTAATGGTAAAACTGGCTTTTGCCTTTATGGGCGGCTTCAAGAATGTCGTCTACGCTCGTGGCGTGGATGCCACGTTCTAAAAACAACGCAAAGGCAGCTTCAAGAATCTCTGATCTGGTTTTCTGGCCTTTGGCCGATAATTGCGTGGACATGATATTATTGTACCATTCGGTATATTTTTTGTCATTAATATTTGTAGGCAGGGATATCCACGTCGCTTAGAAATATCCTAAGGCGCTAAGATATGTTTGCGCAGCGCTGAGATCACGCTCTAAACGCTGGCGCTGCTTGTCTTGAATAGGGTCAATGCCGTAACGTTCTTCATCATAAATCGCACCTTGGTAAAGTTCTTCGACAAAACTTGCGGCAAAAATGTCTTCCTTGCGTGTATCCCCTTTAACAAAGCACAGCGCCATAATCAGCGAGCCACAAGCCGCTGTCAGGTCTTGGGCAATGGCGAGCTGTTCATCATACAGCGATTCGACATGTGCGCCCACGGCTTTATGCGCGGCGGCGTCTTGTTTTAAAGCGTTTAATGCGGTGGTCGTCTGTAGGGGGACGGCAAAAATGTCTTCAAACCAACGCAAATAAGGGTCCCAAGCAGCGGCTTGCTGCGCGGCTAAATCGGTCGGGTTATCTGCGCGGTAACAGGTTAAGTCAGTATCCAAAAAATTAAGTATAGTTTTTGTGATTTCAGCGCGGTTCTGCGGAATGTAATCAAGCGCGGTATAGCAATATTGCGTAACGGGCATTGTGTCAGGCATGATTTTATCTTCCTGTGCATTCCATTCGGCGCAGACGGCTTTGGCTAAAGCTTCGCTTTTACAAACAAGCGGCGCTTTGGCCGGTGTTTTTATAGGGCGATCGTCAAGCGCAATGCCAAAATAACCTTGGTCATCAGCCGCGTAATTTGCATTTTTATAAAAGCGTTTCATATATCTGGCTTTACTACTATTTACTACTCTTTATTTTCGTTTGTCTGGGTAGGCGGTGTTTGCTGCTTTGCTTCGTCTTTACTGTCCATTTTCTTGTTGCCACCTGTTTTGTCCTCGGTGAATTGGCTACAGCTATGGCTTGAGCCGAGGCCAAAATCAGTCAGACTCGCTGCAAGGAATACGGGGTTCACAACGCCAAGTAACGCGCCACCAAGCTTGGTGCCGAGCGAGAATACATCAGGGCTGATTTTAGGCTCTTGTAAAGGGCCTTTTATGCGCACCGATGGCGTAATATCAAGCAGTGCGGTACGCTTTGCTTCAGGCGTTAATTTTAAGTCATATTGCTGATTTATTAAATCGACGTTACCCGTTGCGACCAGCTGTACGCGTTTCATATCGGCGAATAAAGTGTCAGCATTGGCTATGCCGCTTTTAATGTTGAACTGACCAATCGCGCAATTGACCTTGGTGATGCTGCTGTCTTCAAGCGTGGGCATAATCGCCGACACAAGGCCTGACATTAACTTATCGGCAACGCCGCTTTTCATTTCTGAATCCGCGATGACGAAGCTAAATTCGCCATTTGCATTATTGATGAGTGCGTCAAATTTTGGCGCAGTGGCAGCAATTTTGCTTTTAAAATTGGCCTTGCCTTTAATGTCATTGTTATTGGCTTCTCTGTCGGTTAAAAACTGTCCGAAATCCCACTGGCTCAATGTGAGGTCGTGGTCGTAGGTGATTTCCATAGCTTTGTTTTCGCTAAGGGAAAGCGCGCCGCCAAGCTGTCCGCCATTAATCTGACCTGTAATAGGATCTAGTTTTAAAACATTATTTTCAATTTTAAGGGGGATGCTCAAATCACCTAATTGCGCACCTTGCATTTGCATGTTTTTCAACTGAACATCAATATCAATGTCTAGCCCAGCAAAAAGAGCGCTATTCTTCTCCGGAGCGTCTTTTTTGCTGTAGATGGGGTCAACAGGCGCGTTAATTTTACCGAGGATCGTATTAACAGCATCCATTAAAGCTGCAAATCGATCATTCTCTGTCCCGATGGCAGAAAGGTCAAAAGACTTAATGCGCAATTCGCCTTTGATGCGTGTTTTTCCATCTGTTGCAGCTGCATCGTAGTTTAAATTTGCGTGAAGCGGTGCATTATTGATGTCGAGGTCAGCGATAATTTTCCAACCAGATGAAACTTTAAGCGATCCCGTAAGCAAGGTTTTGTCTTTTTCTTTAATGGTTAATGCATCAAAGAAAAATCCGCCATGCGCATTTGAAAGCTTAAAGGAAACGCCAAGATCACCAATTGTGCCTTCGACTTTACTTTCTTTCGCAAGTTTAAAGCCGTAAGTTAAATCACCGCCCGTGTAAAGCGGTTCCATTTCGATGGTGAACGCGAAGGGGAGCTGGCTATATTGGCCTTTTACAGAAAGCGTATTAGTGTCTTTTACGGGCATTAAATAGTCAATGATAATCGCTTTCTCGGCGATTGTCCCAGGCGCTGCAAAGAAATTCTTGACCTCGATACGTCTGAATATCGGGCGCTTTAAAATAATATTGATAAGCCCTGTGTGGAATGCAAAATAATCAGCATTCATCATCAGCTTGGTTTCGTTTTCTTTGTCCAATACAACAGAATCTTGCATTTCAAGTGTGACGTAAGGCAGGGCTGAGAACTGATTAAGGTTTTTAATAAAACCTTTGCCTTTAAAAGCATCGCCCATAATGTTTTCAATGCTCGATTTTTGTACGCTGCCCGTGCCGTTCAAAACGTTCATCGCAATAATCGCAAGCACAAAAAGTATGACAAAAAACATGACAATGCGGAAAATCCATTTGAGGACAGGGTTGGATTTCTTTTTCTCTGGGGCATCTAATGGTGCGGAAGAGCTTGTCATTTTGTTATGTTTCCTTGTGCTTGTTTGTGTTTGTATAGGTCTTTATTAAGACCTATTAAAAATCTAAATCGTCAGCCGCAATATGGGTGTCAAAACCGAGGGCTTTCATATTATATTTAAAATCATCAGCCAGCGGCGCGGTAAGTTCAAGCGTTTTACGCGGCGCGTTTGGGTAGGGCAATTTTATCTTATAAGCATGAAGGTGCAAGCGCTTTTTTAAACCCATTGTTTTAAAGTCTTCAGGGTCATAGCCATATTTAAAATCGCCAATTAATGGACAGCCTATATAAGTGCTATGGACGCGGATTTGGTGGGTGCGTCCGGTTTGCGGGCGATACGCCATAAGCGCGACTTTTTTACCAACGCGGTCTAACATTTTATATGCGGTTAGCGCATATTTACCTTCATGGTTTACGACCATGCGGTCTTTATCTTTCCCCATTGACGTTTTCAAAATCGGCGCTTTGATCTCGCCTTCGACAATTTCTGGTATATCCATACAAAGACCGAGATATGTTTTCTCAACGTCCTGAGACTTAAAGGACTTTCCTAAAAGCCGCGCCATTTCAGCGGAGCGGGCGAGGAGTAATAGGCCAGATGTGTCTTTGTCAAGGCGGTGAACAAGGCGCGGCTTGACGCCGTCACGGTTGATAAGGCCTTCGATTAAACGGTCAACATGCTGTTTTAATCCTGTGCCGCCTTGTGTAGCTAGGCCGCTGGGTTTGTTGAGCGCGATAATCTGCCCATCATCATAAATGACGAGGGAGCGTATATATTCACGGTCTTGCTGAGAGAGCGCTTTTTCTTCGCGTGGCATGTCGTCCTTTGGCGTATAAGGCGGGATGCGTACATTCTGCCCTGCACTAAGGCGCGTATCTGCTTTGGCGCGTTTGCCATCAATGCGCAATTGCCCAGAGCGGCAAAATTTATGCGCTAGGAAAAACGGCACGCCGCGCTTGCTTAGCCAGCGGTCAATGCGCTGTCCATCTTCGTCTTGTGTGACGATTACATTTTGTACGCCGCTCATGAGGTCAGTGTCCTAACTAAAATTAATGCGAGAAAGAAAGCGCCAATGCCAAGGACAATAGAGCCAATAAGGTAAAATGCCAAAGCGCCATATTGGGCGCGTTCAAATAAAGTGACGTTATCTAATGAAAATGTCGAAAATGTTGTAAATGCGCCGAGCATCCCCGTAACCAAGAATGTGCGCATCGCAGCTGATGGCTGCCCGTAATGGGCAAAAAGACCAACGCAAGCGCCGAGGATGAATGAGCCGAGTATGTTGACAATCATCGTTGCAATCGGGAAATTCATACCCCATAGCGCAGCTGTGGCGACATTTACGCCATAACGTAATACCGCGCCAATTGCGCCGCCTGCAGCGACTGATAGACATGTTAGCCATGTAAACATTGTTAAACCAAACTCTAGGCTGCGTCAGCCTGTGTATTCTTTAATATCTTATGGGCTTTATCTAGCGCAGATTGTAGGTGTGGTTCAAGTGAAAACTGCGCTAACCCATCCCAACGCGCCCATTTCAGCTTGATAGACTCGTCACTTATTCGCGGGGTTTCATCTGCGCCCTCATTTAAACGAAACAGGAAGATGACATCAAAATGCTTATGGGCGGGTTCTTGTTTGGCTTTGTTTGCGGGGATGTCATGCACATCGATGCTTAATATATCATCATAGGCGAGGGTAAAATCGCTGAGGCCTGATTCTTCTTCGACTTCGCGACGCGCGACATTTAAAATATCGCTATCACCATCCGCATGCCCGCCAAAATGCAGCCATTTATCTAAAAACTTATGGTGGTTAAGCAGAATGCGCTGCCCATCGGCGCTAACCAAAAAGCCAGAGCCTGTAATATGTCCGGGGGCGAAATGCGTGCGATATAAGCATTCTGGTAATGCGGGTAGCAATGCGCATAAGGCATCGCGCGAAAAGATTTCTTTGTCATTTTCTGGCGTGAAAGCCGTGATGATTTTTTCTAAATGAGCGCTCATAAGCTACATGATATCAAAATTACGCGGGGTATGACCAGTTTTGTTTTTTGTCGTTGTCTTTGTTTCTATTTTTGATTCTGCTTCTGCTTCTGTCTTTTGCGCGCTATCAATATAGTTATCAATTGTGGTTGGGAAGCTGCTATCAAGTACGGCACTGTTAAAGGCTTGTTTAGCCTTAATGTCAAAGCCGGCCTCTACGCGGCAGTCCTCGCCGATAAGATCAGCTTTAAAGTTATGACCAGATTCCGCGCGGCTAAATGCGCCGAGGTTTTTAACCTTGATATCAAAGCCAGATTCGAGGACGCAATGTTCGCCAGTTGATTTGATCTTAATGCCATGCCCAGCTTTGCATGCGCTATAATCACCAATATCGCCGCATTGAATATCAAAGCCAGCTTCTATTTCAGAATTTTCGCCAATATTTGCTGTTTTTACATTGTGGCCTGATTTAATAATTGTCTGTGCGCCGCTATCGTCATCAATTTTTGCGTCAAATACTGTTGCGATGGTTGCGCAATCACCTAGGCGCTGGGCGGTAAATTCGTGGCCCGCATCTGCCGTTAGATTATTGCCTGCTGCGCCTAAGTGGATATCGCCATTTGTCGCTATATTAACGTGGTCGCCGCAGAGCCCCTCGATAATGACATTGCCGCTAAAGGCCTGATCATCGTAGCGTTTTGCGCTGCCATTGCGGATAACGATATTAATAATACTGCTTAGGCCTGTTCCATCCTCAATTATGATTTCAACGTTATTGCCAACATTACCGCGAACAAGCAAGCCACCAGAGCCCGTAATTTTGATTTTGGCATTATCACCAATATCGCCTGTGATTTCTGCAAGGTCTGAAAATTCGAAATAGCCACCGGCATCAATGGAAGGGAATTTAAAAACATTAGCATTGGTCGTTTTCTTTTTGCGAAAAAACATGGTGGCCTCAATAATTTTAATCAATGAATTGCGCCTATATCTAGCAGCTAACGCTGTGTTATGTCAATTCTTTTCTTCGCGGATTTTTGTCCAATATTTAAGGCGTTTGTTAATGTCGCGCTCAAAGCCGCGCTCTGGCGGGGCATAAAATTGTTGGCGGCCTAATGTTTCGGGGAAATAATCTTGGCCTGAAAACCCCTCCGGTGTGTCGTGGTCGTAAACATAGCCCGCGCCGTAATCTTGCTGCGCCATCAGCTTGGTTGGCGCGTTGAGAATATGTTTGGGCGGCATATGCGCGCCATTTTGCTTGGCAAAGGCGAGTGCCTTTTTATACGCCATATAGACCCCATTTGATTTCGGGGCGGAGGCCAAGTAAACAGCGGCCTGCGCCAAGGCAAGTTCACCTTCGGGGCTACCGAGGCGTTCATACACATCCCACGCCGCGGTACATTGTGTAATGGCCTGTGGGTCGGCAAGGCCAATATCTTCATTTGCCATGCGTACAAGGCGGCGGGCGATAAAGCGCGGATCTTCACCGCCATCTAACATCCGGCACATCCAATATAAAGCGGCATCAGGGTCAGAGCCACGAATGGATTTATGCAAGGCGCTAATCAAATTGTAATGCCCATCATCTTTTTTATCGTATAGCGGTGCGCGGCGGTTAATAAATTCAAGCAATTCTTGGCGGCTAAGCGGTTGCGCCGTTTCAATGTAAGCCAGTTTTTCAATTGCGCCGAGCAGGTAACGCCCATCGCCATCTGCCGCGCTGATTAAGGCTTCGCGCGCAGCATCATTAATGTTGAGCGCCGAACCTAAATGAGCTTCAGTCTTTTCAAGCAGCTCTGACAATGCATCATCATCAAGGCGGTTCAGTGTCAGCACGCTACAGCGTGAAAGCAAAGCTGGGTTTAAAGAAAATGACGGGTTTTCTGTCGTTGCGCCGATTAAAGTTAGCGTGCCATCTTCTAATACTGGCAAAAAGGCATCAAGCTGCGCTTTGTTAAAGCGGTGGATCTCATCAACAAACAATACCGTATGCACGCCGTTTTTCTTACGTGTCTTTGCACTGTCAAATAAAGCGCGTAAATCACCCACGCCAGAAAAAATCGCAGAGATTTGTTCAAAGCGATAAGCTTCATTATCTTTAACAAGTAGCTTCGCAATTGTCGTCTTGCCGCAGCCCGGTGGCCCCCACAGAATAAGCGAAGGTAAATGGGCTTGTTTTTGTAGTTTGACCAAATGCCCTTTTTGCGGGTCGGTTAAATGGCGCTGCCCGATAACATCATTAAGCGTTCTTGGGCGGAGTAGCTCCGCCAAAGGCTTATCTTGATTTTGCGCATCATCACTATCTGCGCTCTCAGGGCTATCAAAGTTTAATAAGTCATTCATGCCGCCTACCTTAGGGCAATCTGTTGGCGTTGACCATTGCGATTTAGGGTCAGGGCTAAACGGTAACCATTTAATTTTTGGCCAAGCGCTTTTTTGACGTCTTTGGGCGTTGTAATTTTTACCCCGTTAATTTCTTCAACGACGTCACCTAGGCGAATAAAGCGGCTGGCCTGTGCCCCTGCGCCAATCGCGCTAATGACAACGCCTTCACTGGGAAGCTTTTGCCCGAGTTCTTCAACCAGTGCGGGGTTGACGTTTGAAAAACTCATTCCTGAAAAATAGCCTTTACCATCTATTGTCACCGTTTCGCGCGCAGGAATTTCAGGTGGTGAGATGCTTTTGAAAGACAGTGTTCTTTCTTTGCCCTTTGCGCTGGTGGTTAGGCGTACCTTTTCGCCAATCGGTGTGGTCGCGATGCGAAAGCGCATTTCAGTCGCGTCTTGTATCGGCTTGCCATTAACGGCAATGACAAGGTCGCCGCGCTCTAACCCTGCAGCGCGCGCGGGGCTTGCTTCGTGTAGTTCAGATATTAACGCGCCTTTAGGGCGGTCTAAATCAAGGCTATCAGCAATTGCTGCGGTAACATCTTGCGCGGATAAGCCCATCCATGGCCGGATCACATGCCCAGATTCGGAAATTTGGTTATTCTTTTGCGCGGATATAATGGCCATTACCATTTCCGAGGGGATAGAAAAGCCGATACCAAGCGAGCCACCGCTGCGTGAGTAAATCGCGCTGTTAATGCCAACGACGCCGCCGCGCATTGAAACAAGCGGCCCGCCAGAATTGCCTGGGTTAATCGCGGCATCGGTTTGAATAAAGAAGTTGAAATCATTAATGTTCAGCGATGAGCGAGCAAGCGCAGAGACGATGCCGCTCGTCACGGTTTGCCCGACACCAAATGGATTGCCAATGGCAAGCACAAGGTCGCCGACTTCCATGCTCTCGCTTGGTTCTAGCGCTGCAAAGGGTAGTTCCTCGCCATCTGGATCGATTTGTAATAAAGCAATATCGGCGTTTTCATCGCTGAGCAAAGTTTTTGCAGGAAATTCGCGCCCGTCATTCAGTACAACGGTAATTTCATCCGCACCTTTAATGACGTGGGCGTTTGAAATGACAAGCCCGTCTTTTTCGACAATAACGCCCGATCCTAATGCGCCTTCAACGCGTTGGCGTTCAAGCCCTCCAAAGCCGCGCCCAAGGAACTGGTTGAAAAACGGATCATTCATAAAGGGGTGGGCGCGGCGCGTTACGGTTCGTTTCGTATATATATTTACAACAGCAGGCGCAATGCGCTTGACGAGCGGGGCATATGACAGGGTGATTTCGGTGTTGCTGCGCGGCAGCGATTTCGCTGCGCTATACTCTGCGCTTATGATTGGGAATGAAAAGAAAAGGGCAAAAATGAGAATGTGTTTTATCATCGCTTCAATCCTGTGTTATAAATAAAGGGTTATACATTTTATAACCCTTTCAGATAAATAAGCAATATAGAAGCACATGGCAATATCTCAAGCGACTGACCAAGTTAAATATAAAACGGCTGAGGATTATATATCCGAAAAGCCGAATGTCATTAAAGTCTACCGCGAATTAATGCGTAATAGCTGGCTTTATGCTTATGGGCAGCGTATTTGGATTCCCGTGACCTATGCACTTGGCATCTTGGCGAATATCACACTATTGTTGCAGCCCTTTGCTTTGGGGCAGCTTATTAACCACATTCAATATGCCGATAAGGTCGATGTGGTTGGCGGCGCGATTATGTGGCTTTCGCTTTATTTGGTATTGATTGGCATGTATTGGTCATTAAATGGTCCTGCGCGGATATTGGAAGGCAAACTTGCCCATTTCACCAAAGCGACATTTTATAAAGATTATTTTATGCGCATGGTTGATATGCCGATGGATTGGCATGAAAAGCACCCTACAGGTGCATTGCTGACCCGCCTAAGTAAAGGCGGGCGCGCGATGCAGAGCTTCTTTGAAATGCAAAGCCTGAATATCAGCATGGCAATGACGCTTATCGGTTCGACTTTGGCGCTGGCGATACTTAACCCGCTAGCAGGACTTTGTGTTGCGGTATTGATTTTCTTGATGTTCACAGTGATGCAGTTTTTTGATCGTGTGTTGATGAACCGCATTGAAGATGCTGATGAAAAAGATAACGTCTTTTTCTCACGCCTGACTGATTTCATCAATAATATCCGCACAGTGAAAAGCTATGATTTATCATCTTTTTCTATGCGTACGCTAACCAAAGCGCAGCGCGATATTTTTAAAGTTCAGCGCCCCGTTATTAAATGGGAAGAGCTTAAATGGTTTGTGCTTTCGATCATGCTTGTTTCAACCCAATTTATCATTCTGCTGATCTTTATTATGATGCAGCTTGATAACGATTTGTTCCTGATCGGCTCAATGGTTATGGTCTTTCTTTATTTGGCTAAAATTGATTCAGCGCTGATTAGTTTTGCGCAAAATTACCGCCGTTTAATGAATGCGCACACTGATTTGCGCTCCGCCACTGTGCTGTATCGTGACCTTGTCACATTGTCGCAGAAAAAACCAAAGGGCGAAGAAAAGACCCTTGATGTTGACCAAGGCGCGCTGCATTTCCAAAACATTAGCTTTGCCTATAATCAGCGTCAAAAAGCTCTGGACCAAATGGAGCTGAGCATTCCTGCGCGTCAAAAGGTCGGTATTGTCGGTGTTTCAGGCTCAGGTAAAACAACACTACTGAACTTGCTGCTGCGTTTTTATGACCCACAGGGCGGCGAAATTTTCATCGATAGACAGAATATTACAGATGTATCATCAGGCAGCTTGATGCAAAATATTGCCGTGATCCCGCAAGATATTTCGCTGTTTGATAACACTCTGCGTGAAAACATCCGCTTTGGCCGCCTTAACGCCACTGACGCGGAGGTCGAAGAAGCGGGCGTTGCCGCTTATGTCGATCAATTCGTTAAAGACTTACCGCTCGGCTATGCAACGCCAGTTGGCCCGAACGGGCAGTCAATGTCTGTGGGGCAGCGCCAGCGTATTGCTATTGCGCGTGCCATTTTGAAAGATGCGCCGATCCTTGTTTTGGATGAAGCAACCTCCGCGCTCGATTCTGAATCAGAGCGCCTCGTGCAGGATGCTTTGGACAAAATCATGGTCGATAAAACCGTGCTTGCTATTGCCCACCGCCTAAGCACCATTCGCCACCTTGACCGTATCCTTGTGTTTGAAAAAGGCCGCGTTGTCGAAGACGGTACGCATGAAGAATTGCTCCGCATGGAGGGGATTTATCATGGCCTATGGCAGATGCAAAGTAATGGCTTCTTACCTGATATACCAGATGATGAAGACGAAGAACTTGCCGCCGAAGCCAACCCAAACCCACTAGAGCAGTTTGGCGCAGTGCCTGAAGGGCGCGATGATGAGAAGTAAGTCATCGCTTGTCTTACTTGAGAGTGAAGCTGTGAATGTCTTTTTCATTGCCTGTTGTAATTGTTTTTCCGTGCGCACTTATTCAAGCGGCGGCTTTAAGCTCTTCATGTAGCTACGTATAGCCCTGTGGCGCTGTGTTGAGTGTAACGCTGAGCATCCAGCGTCCCCTTATTTATCCCTGTTATATGATGAAGGTTCATGCCAGATGTTTTGCAATATGCTAAGATAGCTTCATGCGTTAAGGGGCGTTCCTAACGTTTTAATCCCATAAGTTCTTCTGTCTCCCGTGTGAGGGGGATTTCATAGTCATAGGCGGCGACGAAGATGCCGCTTGTGCTGTCTGTCATGCGGGCGTGAATCTTTACGTGGTCCGTTGCCTTGGTATAGCTGCCTGAAAGCACAATATGCGGGCTATCCATATATTGCTTCATATTATTCAAGTTTTGCTGTTGTCCAGCCAAGAATAATTCCGATGATGAACCATCATTGATGCCTTGCTTGTCTAGTAAATTGCTTTGCTGTGTGTAGCGCGGCTGAATGATTTGATAGCCAAGCTGAATAAGCCTTGTGCTGATTTGCTCAGGGATGACTCGCCCTAGGGCGCTCATTCTGCGTGGGTTATGATTATCCCAGAAATCTTGCACAATAATTGGCTGCCCAGTATGGACGCGTTTTTTAAGCTGCTGGGCGACAACATCGGCGGCGGTATGGTTCGGCGCGACAAGGTTGCTTTCTTCTTCATATAAAGGCATCTGGCCAATTAACGCTGCGGCGGAACAGTTGCAAAGTAGCGCAATGCAGCCTAAAGCGGCGCAGAGCGTCGCTATGCGGCGTAAGGGAGGCCTTTCGCGAGATGTTGCCTGTAGGGACGTTAAAATCATATGACGGCCTATTGTGCGGTTATGTTATTAGCGCCTTCATGCGTGATGGGCATTGGTTGCTGTGATGCTTGCTTATCGTCAATTGTATAGACTTGACCGTAATGGCTGTAATGGTCTTGGTTTTCCGCATCAAGCGCCGCTTTAGATGGGCTGTATGCATCATCCAAGCTGTCTTCAACTGGGGCAAGCATCGGCGACTCATCCATGACGGGCTGCGCATGGATAGCTTTTTGGTTTGTTAGTGGTGTAGGCTGCGCTGCAGTTTCTATCGCTGTGTCGTGATCCTGTAGCGCGTTTACTGGCGTGTATCCTTCGGGCACTTTAAAGCCATGGTAATGCGGGATTAAATAAGCATCAGCAACCGGCGCGCCGCCCTGTGTGGTGTCAACGAGGCGCAGCGCAAAATACTCAAGCTTATCAATTTCATCATGGCTTGGTTTTACAGACATTTGCGCAAAATCATCTTTTTTGGCATCACGAATAGTGTAAATTAACTGGTAACGTGCCATGCTCGTGAGATCAAGCGTCATACCTAAATTGCGCAAGCCAAGGCGCAATGCATCATCAAAGTCGCGGTTTTTCTGTTCGCTCACAAGGAAGATGCTATCTTCGGGTGATATGGTGCGCAGTGTCGGCTTGATTTGTTCTAAAAGCGCGTCAACCTTGTCTTTATGAACAAGGAAATCATTTTGTACTTTTACATTATTGTAATAAACATCTTTATCATAGCTATGAGTAATACGCGGCTCAGAAAGCGGCTTTGTTGAGTGATGCGTATAACCTGTCGGCATGGCATTATGCACGGCATCTATGTAATTACAGCCAGAAAGCAGCGTAATACACGCAACAGAAAGCAGTGAAGTGGTCAGGTGACGTTTTGAAATATTTTCTAAGAGCATAATAGAACCGTATATTGATAAAATGAAGATGATAAGGACTTGCGTATTCGTTGTGCAAGTTTATCACTATCTTTCGCAATATACAATCACCCACTTTGCGGCAGTTTATCCGCGGCGTATTTGCCCTGCGTTTTCCCTTAGAAGCTTTTAATTTTGTTGATGTTATTTGTCGTGCTGTGCCCATCAACAAGGCACAGAACTTTAGCATCACCGCCATAAGAACGTGCAACTTTTGCTTCGGGAATATCTTCAATTTTGTAATCGCCGCCTTTGACGTAGAGGTCAGGCTGTAAATGCGCAAGCACTGCGCTTGCTGTGTTATCTTCGCCTTCTTTTTCTGCACCGAAAAACACGACCATATCAACGGCTGCTAATGCGCCAATGACATTCGCGCGTGCCATTTCATCTTGGATCGGGCGGGTCGGGCCTTTCAGTAGTTTTACCGATACGTCCGTATTCAGCGCCAAGATTAAACGGTCACATAGGCAGCGTGCCTCGTGCAAATACTGAACGTGACCAGGGTGCAGTAAATCAAAGCAGCCATTGGTCAGGCCGACTTTCATGCCGTTGCGCTGCCATTCTTCGATTTGTTGGCGCGCGCCATCCCAGTCGTAAATCTGTGCGATGCTGGCTTCTAAGGTTGGCAGATGGTCAATTGCTGTGTTTAAAGATTCGCTTTGTTCTTTATGTGGCGCAAGGCGCTCTAATATTTCCTCTGCGCTAACGGGGGCTGTGCCTGTTTTGGCAACAACAATGCCGCCGGCAATATTGGCAAGGCGCGCGGCGTCAATAAGGTCTGCGCCCGCAGCAAGGCCTGCGGCGATGGTCGCAATCACCGTATCGCCCGCGCCAGAAACATCGAAAACTTCCAAAGCTTCAGTTGGTATATGCACTGGGCGTGCATTTGCGGCATCTGCGCTGCTTTGGACAATCGTCATGCCGTCTTCAGAGCGTGTGGCGACAACGTTTTGGATACCAGAATTTTTTATTAGAGATAACGCAGCATTAACCACATCGCCATCTTCGCGTGTCGGGGCGTTATACGTAGCTTTGGATAATTCATCGCGGTTCGGCGTGACGACATAGCTGCCTTTATATATACTGTAATCATTACCTTTCGGGTCAATCAGCGTTTTAACGCCATAATCATTACAGATCCGAATGCTCTCGCTAATAACGCGCGGCGTTAACACGCCTTTATCGTAATCAGAGAGAATAACCGCCTGACAGTCCTTTGCGTAATCTTTGACAAGCGCGATGATTTTATCTTCGATTTCTTTAGATATCGCGCTTTTATCTTCTTCATCCGCGCGTAATAATTGCTGACCATGCGCAACATAGCGTGATTTTACAGTTGTTGAGCGCTCTGATGTAATCAGGCTGTTTTCTGCCTGCGTGACATGACTGAGCGCCGTAATCATATTGGTGACAATTTCTCCATCACGGTCATCGCCTATCACGGCGATAAGCTTTGTTTTAACGTTCAGCCCATCAAGGTTGCGCAAAACATTACCTGCGCCACCAAGCATCCGACCTTCTTTATTGACATGCAAAACCGGGACAGGCGCTTCGGGGGATATACGTGACACATTACCGTAAAAATAGCGGTCTAACATAATATCGCCAATGACAAGAATGCTCGCATTGTTCATTTTTTCAATATAGTCGCGTAGATCGTCAGTTTTGGTCATTCTTCTGTCCGTGTGAAATGCAGGCTTGTAAAAATTCCCATCGTTTTTGCCATGATCGTAACCTTTCGTCAATCTTTCTTCGCTTAAAGTGGCTGTGGCACGCATATGAGTAAAACCAAATAAATTAACTTTTATGCGCTGCTGTTAAGAGGTTGTTAACATAAACTGGTGTATTTTTGTATATAACAAAGTGTGAATGTGAACGCTGAAAAGCGTATGTAGTGTGAGTTACTTGGACAGGTGTGTTCTGTCATGAGTATTGTGTTTTAATTCAAATAATAATTATTTCCTCACATTGCAGCCAATAAAATAAGGGATGTACCTATGTGGGAAAAGTGTGAACGCAGCAATGCGCGGCCAGTGGAGCGAACGGGCGGAACCAAGAGAGATTTCTCTTTGGCGAGTAAATCAGGAAAGCCTTCTGGCATCTTTAGAATCCTCAAGTCTTTTTTACATCATAATCGCGTTGGCGACATTCTTGTGCTTAGCGGTAAAATTACCCCCGCGCAGCTTGGTCAAGTTATGCGTGAAGAACGTGCCAGCAAGCAAAGTAAAGCAGCATTAGGCCAAGCCCTTATTGAACGCGGCTATATTTCAGGCCAAGAATTAAAACTTGCTTTATTCAAACAGAAATTTATCCGCACCGCGATTGCAACATGTGCTGTGTTTATTTCACTGAGCGGCGGCGCAATAAAAACGGCAAAAGCCGCAGGCATTAAAGATGCCGCCGGAAAAATTCGCCTTGTTAAGGCATCAAGCGGCGGTAAAGCTTATGGCGATTTAACGGCTTACCCAGCTTTATTTGGTCATAATGAACAAAAATCAACTGAAATTAAAGCCTTCACCAAGTGGAGTGATATGTTTAAGCGTTTTGAGCATACTATTGCCAATGGTAGTGGCGACGCTGAAATAGCCAAGATGCAGCGTGACCTTGCTGGGCTTCAAAACGCGTCATTAGAAAATAAAATTATTGGCGTGAACAAAATTATGAATAAAGTTCGTTATATTACTGACAGTAATAATTGGGGCAAAACAGATTATTGGGCAACGCCAATTGAATTTATGAAGCGCGGCGGCGATTGTGAAGACTTTGCGATTGCGAAATATACGGCGCTTAGAATGCTCGGTGTGCCAGAAAGCCGCCTACGTGTTGCGATTGTGCAAGATACTTATAAAGGCATTCCGCACGCCGTGCTTATTGCTTATGCAGATAGTGGTGCGATGCTGCTTGATAACCAAATTAAAGACGCGGTTTATACAGAAACAACGCGCCGTTATAAACCAATCTATTCAATTAATCGCCAAGCATGGTGGTTACATAAAGACGGCGCACCAACGCGCGTTGCATCTTTGAACTAAGTTTCTTCTAAATGGTCGAGTTACGGGGAAAATAAAAGGCTGGCATAATTTGCCAGCCTTTTTTATTTTGTAAATAGAGAAGGGCGCATTATGGGCGCGGCTCTTCATGTCTGGCTCCTATTTAATCATCATGCTTTGCTTCTTTAAATAAGCAAATAGGCCTGTCTGATTTTCGTGCTCTGCTGTGATGTTTTTACAATTCTCAATCCGCAAGTCGATCAATGTTGTTTTAGGGATATAACCAGCCTGTACGCCAATGGCAATATCTTCTAAAACTGTATAGGGCACGTTAATGTCAAAATAGCTATCGCAGCGCCCATGGACGCGCGAAGCGCTGTTGAAATCAGCAACGCTTTTATTTTTACTTTTGCCCTTTATCTCAACGCTTTTTACGGTGTCTATAAAAATCGGACGGAACTGCTCAACGGCCAAAGTAAAGAACGTACGCACTTCAACGGCGCTGCCATCTTCATTATAATCCGTAATGTGGCAAGAATCACCTTTGTCATTTATACGCGCCATAAACATCATATTCTTGTGTCCTTGTTTAAATCACTTTTTATATTTAACTGCCATATATGTAAACAGGGCGCGTTGTTATGTCAATAAAAATCAGTGGTTTGTTATAAGTACCAGAAGCGCTGCACTAGCGACAAGACCGTAACCTGCCCATATGTTGGAGGCTTCTTTATGCTTAGCGAACTTGTAATATAGGCTGACCCAGAGCGGGTTTGTAAAAATAAGCGCGCTGACATAGCTCGGATTCGGGGTAAGGCTCATCGCCGCGCTTTTGGCGAAATTTGCTATGATGAACAGTCCGCCAATTATAATGCCGGTGCGCACAGCTTGCGCGGTAAACAGCCCAGAGATGCATAATGTACTGCCTTTATGGCTTAGTGACAGGCTTAGCGCTGAAATAATTACGGCCTGTATCCATGAATAAGTCACGATGCCGCCAATAAAGGGCGATGCATCCATCGCTGTTTTATTGAGAATATCAACGCAGGCGGCGCAAAGGATGATCGGCACATAAAACTTGGCTGCCGCGCGGCTCACGGGGCAGCGCCGCATATAAAAAGCACTAAGCGCACCAATAAGCAGCGCGCCTATAATCGCGAAGCTCTGCGCGGGGCGGGCGAATATGTCAGCCCTGCTTTCCGCGCTAATCACGATCCAGATTAAGAAGATAAGCCATATAGCAAAAGGCTTCATACGGGTAACGACCCCCGCGCCAAAAGTAACGGAGGCTTCAAAGTTCTTTGTATCGCTATATGTTACAATAAAGGATGTCGCAATCGCCGCGATATAAAATAGCGGCGCTGTCGGCAGTTCAATAAACAGTAAGCATGGCGTTAATAAAATAAGCGGCATGAAACCGCGCCAAAATGTCTTTGTTAATGCGGGCAATTGTAAAAACTGCGAGAAAACATAAATCGCGGCAACACAGACGCTGCTGCATAAAGCAAAGATCCACCAGCCTTGTTGTAATAAAAACGCTGTAATCAACAGGGTTACTCTGATTTATCCAGATTTTTACCAACCGTCGCAATGCGTAGAGAGTTAGTCGTCCCTGTCATGCCAAATGGCACGCCCGCCGTAATAACAAGGCGTTCATCTTTATGAGCAAGGCCTTCTTTATACGCATAGGTGCAGGCCATGGTGACGGCCTTGGCGAAGCTATCGACAACATCCACATGCACGCTATGCACGCCGTAACTCAGCGCAAGGCGGCGCGTGGTTTCCAAATGCTGGGAGAGGGTCAAAATTGGCTGCGAAGGACGCATACGCGCTGCGCGCTGCGCGGTAGAGCCTGATGCAGTGAAGTTAGCGATGCATGCAACGCCAATATCCTGTGCAATGTGATAGGCCGATGACGTAATCGCATCTGATGGATCTTTAATATGTGCAGGGCGGTCAGCGGCCATTAATTTTTGATATAGTTCATCTTGCTCCACACTGCGGCAGATACGATCCATGATTTCAACTGATTCTAATGGGTATGCACCTGCTGCGGTTTCAGCGGAGAGCATCACAGCGTCCGCGCCATCATATACGGCTGTTGCAACGTCAGAGGCCTCTGCGCGCGTGGGGCGTGCATTTTCAATCATCGATTCGAGCATCTGCGTTGCGACAATGATCGGCTTGCCTGTGCCGCGCGTCATACGCACGATTTTCTTTTGCCATGCAGGGACTTGCTCTGGCGGAATTTCAACGCCAAGATCGCCGCGCGCGAGCATGATGCCATCAGAATGTTCTAGAATCTCAGAAAAGCATTCAAGCGCTGAGGGTTTTTCTATCTTTGCCATTAACGCCGCCCGACCTTTAATAAGGTCTTTGGCGTATTTAACATCATCGGCGGTTTGCACGAATGATTGTGCAATCCAATCCACACCCATTTCGAGCGCTGCCTCAAGGTCGATTTTGTCTTTTTCGGTTAGCGCATCAATCGGCAGTATGACATTGGGAATGTTAAAGCCTTTGCGGTCAGAAAGCTTTGAGCCTGATAAAACTTCCGCGATAAGGTAATCATCGCCTTTTTCTTGTATCTTAAAACGCACTTTACCATCATCAAGTAAAATGTTTGACCCGATGGTAAGGGCGCTCATGACTTCAGGGTGTGGCAAACATACGCGGCTTTCATTGCCTGGAGTTGGGTCAAGGTCAAGACGGATCGTCATGCCCTTGGTGAGGGAGATTTTTCCTTCTTCAAATGTGCCGAGCCTTAATTTTGGCCCTTGCATATCCGCGACAACGCATGTGGTGCGTTTAAACTTCTTCTCTAATTTGCGGATCATCGCAAGGCGCTCTTTATGATCCGCGTGTTCGCCATGTGAAAAGTTAAGGCGAAACGCATCAACCCCTGCGCAGAATAATTGCTCAATAATTTCTTCTGTGCTGGTTGCTGGCCCCATTGTGGCTAAAATTTTTGTATTGCGCTGACGTATGATTCTTTTTTTGTTGGACACCTGATTCTCACCCTCTTGCATGCGCGGTATGCTTACCGCGTCATTATGATGTTGATTATACTGTGATTTGCTCCCAAATAACAAGAGTCGATAAGAAATTAACTATGATGAGAATCGGGCTGTGCCTGCCGTGCCCACAGCCATAGTAAAACGCTCTTCCACAGGCCATGGTTTTGATTCCATTGCATTTATATTACTTATACAATTGGTGTTTAAAAAAAGAGGTGATTTTTTTGCGCATTTGTTCTTAAAGTATAGCCATATTTTCGATCAGATTTATGTGATGTTTTAGCGGCGAGAGCCACTATATATAGGCGCAAAATTGGATAAGTTTTTTTTCGGATATTTAGTCCCCAAAAAGACTCATAGCGTAAAACCCTGTGTTTAAACGATTCCAATAGCGTCAAGCAAAAAACTGCACAAAAATGACAAAATATATTTTTGCACAAAACACGATATGTAGTATGTTGGTATTGTAATGATCACTAAGGATTGTGTTTCGCGCAATTTCGTTATCAACGCAAAAATTTGAAATTACCACCCCGAAACCAAGCCATCAGGCCTTGCTTTTCAACGTGGTAAGTGTAACTGAATTATAAGGCCGTTTTAGGAGCCATTTTTAGGAGTATGTCTATGTTTGATGTCGCGCAGGTAGAAAGAGGAAATCGTATTCAGATTGATCGCAATCGGGATGAGAATCTAACTGAATTTGGTAAGGCTACTTTAGCAGACCGCTATTTAATGCCCGAAGAAGCCTATCAAGACCTTTTTGCCCGTGTATGTATGTATTACGGTGATAATTCAGAACATGCACAGCGCGTTTATGATTACATGTCAAAATTATGGTTCATGCCTGCAACGCCAGTTCTTTCAAATGGCGGCACGAATCGCGGCCTACCGATTTCTTGTTTCCTAAACGAAACTGGCGATGCACTCGACAGCATTGTTGAGCTTTGGAATGAAAATGTGTGGCTGGCTTCACTTGGCGGGGGCATTGGTTCTTATTGGGGGAACGTCCGTTCAATAGGTGAAAAAATTGGTCGCAATGGCAAGACATCAGGCATTGTACCGTTTATTCGCGTTATGGACTCGCTAACATTGGCGATTTCTCAAGGTTCACTGCGTCGTGGCTCTGCTGCGATTTACTTGCCAATATGGCACCCTGAAATTGAAGAGTTTATCGAGCTGCGCCGCCCAACAGGTGGTGACCCGAACCGCAAAGCACTGAACTTACACCACGGCGTGCTTGTGACAGATGCCTTTATGCATGCGGTTGAACGCAATGAACAATGGGCGCTACGCTCACCAAAAGATAACGCGGTTATTTCAACTGTAAATGCACGTGATTTATGGATACGTCTGCTGACTGCGCGTATTGAAACAGGCGAGCCCTATATTGTAAATATTGACCATGTAAATGACCAAATTCCTGCACATCATAAAATGGCAGGCCTTAGCGTTAAAATGTCAAATCTATGTTCAGAAATCACTTTGCCAACAGGTATTGACCACCTTGGTAATGACCGTACTGCCGTTTGCTGCTTATCATCGATTAACCTCGAGAAATATGATGAGTGGAAAGATGATGAAAACTTTGTCGAAGACATTATGCGCTTCCTTGATAATGTTCTTAGTGACTTTATCGAAAAAGCGCCTGACAACATGGCAAAAGCAAAATACTCAGCCATGCGTGAGCGTTCAGTTGGTCTAGGCGTTATGGGCTGGCACTCTTTCCTTCAGCAGAAAAGCTTACCGATGGAAGGCGTAATGGCGAAAGTTTGGAATAAGCGTATTTTTGAACAAATCCGTACCCAAGCTGACAAAGCATCAAAAGTACTCGCTCAAGAGCGTGGCGCTTGTCCAGATGCAGCAGATTACGGTATTGAAGAGCGCTTCTCAAACAAAATGGCGATTGCACCAACCGCATCTATTTCGATTATTTGCGGCGGCGCTTCCCCAGGTATTGAACCAAATGCAGCGAATGCTTATACGCATAAAACGCTTTCCGGCTCGTTCTCTGTCAAAAACAAGTATCTTGTGCAGCTTTTGGAAGAAAAAGGTCAAAATACAGATGATGTTTGGTCATCTATTTTTACAAATGAAGGCTCCGTGCAGCATTTAGACTTCCTTGATGATCATGAAAAAGATGTCTTTAAGACAGCTTTCGAACTCGATCAACGCTGGCTTATCGAACATGCCGCAGACCGCGCCGAATTTATTTGTCAGGCACAGTCTTTAAATATCTTCTTACCTGCAAATGTGCATAAGAAAGACTTGCATGAAATTCATTATTTGGCATGGAAAAAAGGCGTTAAATCGCTTTATTACTGCCGCTCTAAATCAATTCAGCGCGCAGAAAGTGATGCGAGCTGGAAGCGTGGTTCGAGCATAGCGCCAGATAATTTAAGAGAGCCAGAACTTGGCGAAACACAGTACGAAGAATGTTTATCTTGCCAATAATCGGGATATTATAAGGGGACCAACATTCGGGAAGAGCCACGCATCGCGTGGCTTTTTCTTTTGTTTACAATGGGTTGCTGCCGAAACTTGCGCGCCACCATATTTTTGTGTAGAATTACATAACATTTTGGTTGTGTATATAGCTTTGAAAGCGTAAAAGTAAAAGCGAAATAGTTTTAAAAGAAGGTTGATGTGAGATGGTCAGTTTAAAAGAATTTGCAATAGTGTGTAGTTTAGGGGCAAGTACTGTATTGTCTGGTTGCGCAAGCTCATCACCAACAGGGTATCAAGGCACGGGGGCATTATATGACCCGCCAACGAATGCAGCGCAAAGCCAGCAACAGCAGCAGCGCGTGCCAGAAGGCATGCTTGTCCGCCGCGATTTTAACGGTGTCAGCCTAGAATTCTGTGATGCGAAAGATCAATTCATGCGTACATCAAAGGGCGTTGAATATTGTTTTGATAAAAACGATGTGAAATATGCGCTGAATAAAAATCTTATCCCTGGTGAGCGCATCCAATATCAAGGGCCACAATATGGTCAACAAGTGATGAACCAGTTTATGCGCACAGTAAACCGTGGCATCGAAGCACGCAGCAGCAATAATAGCACTATTCAGTTTGGACGTAATGGTAAGGGTGGTATCAACATGGTTGATGCGTTTATGAGCACGAATGAGTATAAACGAAGCTGCTTTACATCATTTGCTTTCCTTGATGAAAATATGCAAATTAACGGTAACCTTAGAAAGTCGCCAGCGCAGCTTGGTACTTATGATAACTGCGTTAAAGAATTAAGAACACAAACAACAATCCGCCGCGCAGGGCCTATTACGATTAACTTCTAAATGCGGCGCAGTGAAATTTAATAAAGAAGCGGTAGGTTATATACTTTATCGCTTTTTTTGTGCGCCTATGCTGTGTATGATAAGCCTTGTTATATCATGAATGTTTCAAGGATGCTTTTTACCATGCGCAAATCACTTATTCCTCTCGCCGTCTGTATACTTATCGCCACAGCCGGTTACTTCATATTCTCATCCACATCGCCAGATGGTGGCGCGGACAAAACATCCAAACAGGCTAAGATGTCAGGCAGCGATAAAGATACTTTGCATGAAACCATGAATGAAATGAAACAAAAGGCCGAATCTTATGATGAGAATTATGAATCCTTAGCCATGTCACGCGCGGCAAGTGAACTTGCCGAAGACATGCTCGGTCAGGCGGATGATAAAGCAAAGCTAGAAACGGCTGCTGGGGTTTTTGCTGGCTATATGGTGCGTAATACCATGGGGTTAAAGGCCTATTGTGCAGGGCACGGCGTGGATGTATCTCCATTCACAAACGCATTTAAAGCACAGCACAAAGATATGGCTGAAACCGCTGAGAAATATTATGTGATAGAAAACCAAATGCAGGCTATTTACGATGAAATGAAAGACACACTTACAAAATTGATTGATCAGGAAATGAGCGATGTCGCGGCAATGATGGGCTATAAAAGCAATGCACAAAGCTGCGAGTGGATGAACAGCTCGGCCGAGCAGGTTCTTGAACATGCCAAGTTTGAAAAAGCTGTCCCCGCGGCTTATGCTGTTTTGGCGGGCGCGCAGTAACAAACGCTAAGTAAAGGGGCGATTATGCGCCAGCGTGCATGATCGCCTCTTGCGCAAAGCTGTATAATTTTGTACTGAAAGACATGCATTTATAAATGGCACGCATATAGCGCGTGCTGGGTAAAGGAGATAGCTATGGTTATGCTGCCACACATACAGCGCCACAAAACCCACGCGGTTAAGGTCGGGAACGTCACCATTGGCGGCGGCGCGCCTGTCGTCGTGCAAAGCATGACCAATACAGATACGGCGGATGTCGGCGCGACTGTACAGCAAATCAAAGAGCTTTCTTATGCGGGTTCAGAAATTATCCGCATCACCGTCAATAATGATGAAGCCGCTGCCGCCGTGCCGCTGATCAAAGAAGAGCTGATCAAGCAGCGTATTTATGTGCCGCTTGTCGGCTGCTTCCATTATAACGGCCATGATTTATTGGAGCGCTATCCTGATATGGCGCGCGCACTTGATAAATACCGCATTAACCCTGGAAATGTCGGCTTTGGCACGAAAAAAGATAAACAATATGCAATGATTATTAATGCGGCGATTAAGCATGATAAAGCTGTGCGCATTGGCGTCAATTGGGGCTCTTTGGATCAAAACTTATCAACCCACCTCATGGACGAAAACGCGAAATTAGATAATCCGCTACCCGCTGACGCTGTTATGCGTGAAGCCTTAGTGCGCTCCGCTATTATGAGCGCCGAGCAAGCCGAAGAGCTTGGCCTTGGCAAAAACAAAATCATCCTCTCTGCCAAAGTCAGCCGCGTGCAAGATTTAATAGCGGTATACCAAGAGCTTGCGCGTCGCTGTGATTATGCGCTGCATCTGGGGCTGACTGAAGCGGGAATGGGCTCAAAAGGCATCGTCGCCACGGCGGTAGGTGAAGGCATATTGTTACAAATGGGCATTGGTGACACGATCCGCGCTTCGCTCACCCCGAAAATTGGTGAGCCGCGCACTTTGGAAGTTAAAGTCTGCCAAGAATTATTGCAGGTCATGGGCATACGCTCATTTTCCGCGCAGGTGAGTGCCTGTCCCGGCTGTGGGCGCACCACCAGCACCGTGTTCCAAGAACTCGCGCAGGATATTCAAAAATCATTGGATGATAATATGCCCGCATGGCGCAAATTATACCCAGGTGTTGAAAGTATGAACGTTGCCGTGATGGGCTGCATCGTCAACGGCCCAGGGGAGAGCAAACATGCCGATATTGGCATATCCCTGCCTGGTACAGGCGAAAGCCCTGTCGCGCCCGTTTTCACTGACGGTAAAAAATCTCACACATTGCGCGGTGACAATATCGCCGCTGAGTTCCACGCATTGGTCGAAGAATACGTCAAGACGCGCTATGGCGCTGGGGCTGAGACGTCTGACGATAAGAAGACGGGGACAGCTTAAGGCTTTCGCTGGCTTATTTTGCGGTTTTGCGCCATTGTACTTTCATGGAAACAGCACAAAAAACGAGTCCCGTAATGGATCAGAAATCAAACGATAAAGAACTTTATCTTGTCGATGCATCAGCCTTTATTTTTCGCGCTTATCATGCGCTGCCACCGCTTACTGCGCCAGATGGAACGCCTGTTGGTGCAGTTCTTGGTTTCACCAATATGATGGTCAGACTGCTCAATGACTACCACGCCCCTTATGTTGGCGTGATTTTTGATTGCGGGCGCGTCACTTTTCGTAATGATATTTACGACCAATACAAAGCCAATCGCGATGAAACGCCTGAAGATTTAATTCCGCAATTTCCGCTTGTGCGCCGCGCGACTGAGGCCTTTGGCCTTGAGGTTATTGAGAAGGAAGGCTTTGAAGCGGATGACCTGATCGCTGCCTACGCCAAAGCAGGCGCGGAGCAAGGCTTTAAAGTCACAATCGTTTCGTCAGATAAAGATTTAATGCAGCTCGTTAATGATAATGTGCGCATGATGGATCCGATTAAACAGCGCTTTATTGACCATGATGGCGTTGTTGAAAAGTTCGGCGTTACGCCAGATAAGGTTGTTGATGTGCAGGCTCTTGCGGGTGATAGCGTGGATAATGTGCCGGGCGTGCCGGGCATTGGCATAAAAACCGCCGCCTTACTGATTAATGAATATGGCGACCTTGAGACATTATTACAGCGCGCCGGTGAGATTAAACAAAATAAGCGCCGCGAAAACTTGTTAGAATTTGCAGAGCAAGCCCGTATTTCCAAACAGCTCGTCCAGTTAGTGGATGATGTGGAGCTACCCCATGCGATTAACGTCCTTGATGCGCATGACCCTAAACGCCCCGAAGTTTTGGAATTTTTAAAAATTCACCACTTCAATTCTGTTCTCACCCGCCTTGGGGAAGAGAAAGTTAAATCTGCGCCCATGCCTGCCAAATCATTCAGCGCCCCTGCCAATGATGAAGAAGGCGCAGCTTTGCCGCATATTGATATGGTCAATATTGAAAAAGACTACATGACGATTTCTACCGCGCAAGAATTATCCGCATGGCTTGAAGATGCCAAAGATACAGGTTTCCTGTCTTTTGACACCGAAACCACAGCGCTCACACCTGCCAAGGCGGAGCTTGTTGGTATATCGCTCTCTAGCCGCGCAGGGCGTGCTTGTTATATTCCGCTTGGCCATAAAGCGAAGCCTGTTGACTTGCTCAGTGAAGAAAGCGCCGCAGATAACTCGCCGCAAATGGCATTAACGGACGCCATTCATATTTTGCAGCCATATTTTGAAGACCCGAGCATTTTAAAAATCGCCCATAACGCCAAATATGATTTACAGATTCTGTGGAATGCAGGCTTTGGTGATGTCACGCCTTTAGAAGACACAATGTTGATGTCATACACGCTTGATGGCGCGCAGCATGGTCATGGTATGGATTTTCTAGCCCTTGAAAATATGGGCATTGAGACCGTTAAGTTTAGTGATGTCTGCGGCAAAGGTAAAAACCAAATCACCTTTGATTATGTGCCGATAAAAGAAGCGAGCATTTATGCTGCCGAAGATGCGGATATTACGCTGCGTCTGTATAATATATTTAAACCGCGCATTGCCCATGAAAAAGTGACGCGTATTTATGAAGATATTGAACGCCGTTTATCGCCCGTTATCGCCCGCGTCGAAAGTCATGGCGTCGTGGTCGATCCGCTGATTTTGAAAGAACTGAGTGATGAATTCTCAAAGCGCATTATCACGATAGAGCAAGAAATATATAAACAGGCAGGGCATGAATTTAACATTGCTTCGCCAAAGCAGCTTGGCGGCGTGTTGTTCGATGAGCTCGGCCTAGAGGGCGGCAAGAAAACAAAATCGGGCGACTGGTCAACATCTGTTGATGTCCTTGAAAAACTGGAATTAGAAGGCCATGAAATTGTTAAGAAAATTATGCAGTTCCGTTCGCTTTCCAAATTGAAATCAACCTATACGGACAGCCTGCAAAACGAGATTATTCCAGAAACAGGGCGTGTGCATACATCGTTTCATATGGCGCTGACTTCAACGGGGCGCTTATCATCCTCTGATCCGAATTTACAAAACATTCCTATCCGCAGCGAAGATGGTCGGCGTATCCGCACCGCTTTTGTTGCGCCCAAAGGCCATAAAATTATTTGCGCGGATTATTCGCAAGTCGAATTGCGTTTGGTCGCGGCAATGGCTGATGTTAAATTACTAAAGGATGCGTTTATTAACGGTGAAGATATTCACGCTTTGACCGCATCACAGGTTTTTGGCCATAAATTAGAAGATGTCACGCCAGAGCTGCGCCGCAGCGCCAAGGCTGTAAATTTCGGTATCATATATGGCATTAGCGCCTTTGGCCTTGCCAAGCAGCTTGGCTGTTCACGCGGCGAAGCAAAAAGCTTTATTGATGCCTATTTTTCCCGCTTCCCTGAAATTCCTGCCTTTATGGAGGCCGCGAAAGAAGAGGCTCGTAAATATGGCTACGTAAAAACTTTGTTTGGACGTAAGTGCTTTATTGCGGGCATTAACGATAAAAACGGTATGCGCCGCCAATTTGGTGAACGCCAAGCGACAAACGCACCGCTGCAAGGCACGGCGGCGGATGTGATTAAGCTCGCGATGATTCGCATTGACCGCCGCTTACGTGAAGATCACCCTGATACGAAAATGATTTTACAAATTCACGATGAGGTGATGATCGAAGTGCCTGATGCAAAGGTTGAGGTGATCAAAGCGCTTGTGATCGCAGAAATGGAAAACGCGGCAAAAGCTGTTGATATAGGCCTGCCATTAATTGCAGAAGCTGACGCAGCGCAAAGCTGGGCAGAGGCGCATTAATTTTATTTTACAAGCGCCTGACTGTTGATTTTGAGCGCGTTTACGTAATATCTTCTCAGGCCAATTGTATTGCTACTGACAATTAATGCTGCGCTTAATAATCCGGGGACGGATCCGATAATAATGAAAAAGCTAAACCACGTAAGTTGAACCAGATAAACAAGTGCGCGTGAATAGTAATAATTATCACGCATCAGCATTGATAAGGTCGCAAAACTGGTTGCAATGACGGGCAAAAGGGAGACTGGGCTTTCATAGCCTAAGAACGTCAAGCTCCACGCAATGATAAGATATACGGCTAATGCGCGGCGCATTATATTCTGCGGGGCAAGGCTGGCAAAAATATCGCGACATGCTGCGCTTAAACAGACGAAACAGCCGCTTAATGACCCAAGAGAGAGGAAGTGCAGGCCATAGGCCGCATCAGCCGGAGCCTGCATAAGAAATGTTTTGCGTGTTGTCTGCATTAAGAATGATAATGCAAAACATAGCAAGCCAATATAACCAAAGATATCAGCATGGCTTTTGTTAAATATATTGAGCATTATGTTTTCTATCATTGTGCCAATATAAATGATTTATCTAAAAAAATATTTAAAATAGATAAACACCACTATTGACATAACTGTAGGACATGTTTATAAAAGCAGCAATCATATATGAGGAAAGAGGGCATAATGAATATACGCCGTATATTATCAGTAATTGGGGTGGGCATGGCATTTAACAGCGCTGCGGTAGCGAGCTTCGCGCGCCTAGATTTGTCAGCATCATCAGGCATGAAAAATCAGAACCATAATCAAATGGGAAAGAAAGGTATCTACTCCATGCCAAATGCCGATGCACAATATTACAAAAAACACCAACACGAGATAAGATAATGGATAAAAAACGATTGCGCCTTGTTGTCCTTTTTGCGCAGGCTGCACTTGTGGCAGATGTTCTCCGCCGCGGATTAGATAGCGACAAATATGAAATTCTTACTTTGGATGATATGTGCCGCGCGGAGCATGAGCAAGATAACATTTTTCATCTCATTAATTTGCATCGAGATGAAGTGAACATAGAATGCGTCATTGAAAATGATGATGCGCCGCGCTACGCGTCAAAGACGGATAAATATAAAATGCCCAATGCGCAGCGCCAATATCTGCAAAAATGGCAGCCTGTTTAGCTCCCACTTTTTTAACCCTTACTTTTAAGACGGTTTTGTCGCTTATTGTGCGTTTATAATCTCACCATTTAATGTGCAACTCGCAAGGGCAAGCTCTACAAATTTAGGTGCAATCTCGCTCGCGGGCGGCACTTCTTCTGGCTTGCGCCCTGGGAAGGCTTCTTGCCACATGGCGGTGCGTGTTTGTCCGGGGTTGATGATATTAACGTTTAAATTGCTTTTCTCATTCTCTGCCGCATAAATTGAGGCGAGCTGTTCAAGCGCTGCTTTGCTGACGGAATATGCGCCCCAATAAGCGCGGCCTTTTTGCGCAGCGCCTGATGTAACAAAAATCGCGCGCCCAGCATCAGAGTTTTTTAAAAGCGGATCTAGTGTACGGATAAGCTGATAATTCGCGGTTAAATTCGTATCCATCACTTTTTGAAATTCTTTGAACTTACCATGTGCGAGCGGGCCCATCGTGCTGAGCATCCCCGCATTGGCAACCCATATATCAAGCTTGTCAATTTTACTTGCAAGCGCAGGGCCGAGTGCTTCCATTTCTTTGAAGTTTGTAATGTCATTGGCAATCAAGGTTACATTACACTCAGGGAAATCTGTTTTGATCTGATCATGAATTTCTTCAAGCCCGCCAACCGTGCGCGCAAGGAGGAATAAATCAGCGCCTTGCTTTGCAAATTCATAAGCCACTGCGTGACCAATGCCGCGCGATGCGCCGGTAATAAGGGCGCTGCGCCCACTTAATGGCTTTGTACTACTCATTGAGAGGCGCTCCTTCTTCTTCCGGCGCTGTGCGGTTACTGTTTATGTTCTGCGATTTAATCAGGTCATCAAGCTTATCGCGATTATCTTCGCTGTAACCATCAATTGTTTTTAAAGCTTTTGGCGCGCTGTCTTTTAAGACATCAATTTCTTGCAGCTTTTCGCGCGTGAAAGTTGCAAGCTCGCTTTCTGTTTTTCCTTGCACTTTTTTTGGTAAAACACCTTTCGGTAAAATGCCTTCAACGCCAGCTGCTGACCATTCAACATAGACGCGGCTAATGGATTTGGAGAATATTTCGGCGCGTTTTTCTGTGCCGACCATTAAATAAAGCGGTAAATATAAAAAGCCAAGTACAAGCACGGCGCGCGCAAGGCCAAAAAACACCCCTAACGTGCGGTCAATGGGCCCAAGGCCTGTATCTTTTAATTTCTTGGATAAGTAATAGCTGAGGATTGAGAGGATAATCACGACACTGAGCATCACACCGCCATAGGCAACACCTTTGACAACAAATTCATTGGGAATAGGACCGATAAGATTTTCAGCGCTTTTTTCAGAAACGCCAAACATGCTCGCGACGGGCGCTTCAAGGCTGGGTGCAAACATAAACGCGCAGATAATGCCGCCAATAAGCCCCGCAATTGTCAGAACCTCGCGTACAAAACCACGTAGGAAAGCAATGCCAACAGAGAAAATCAACACCAGTAAAACGATGATATCGAGGATAAGGGAAAAATTAAAGCTGTCAGCTGAGATGTTTGCTAAATCCATGTTTATTCTTACGCGTTAGGGTTAAATTATGTGGTGTTATAGCATAGGGCTTTAATTCTTCAAGCGCTATGATGCAAGCTTCTCCGTATGGTCAGCAAAATACAGCATAATGTCACCTGTGCTGCCGAGCTCGTTACGTTTGATGTTTAAATCAGGGGCTTTTTTGCCTTTTTTCTTTAAGGCGCGCGGGCATAAGGCTTGTTTGAACCCTAGTTTTGCCGCTTCTTTTAGGCGTAAATCAGGCTGCGAGACTTGGCGCACTTCGCCAGAAAGGCCAATTTCGCCAAAGACGATTAAGTCTTCGGGCAAAGGGCGTTGTAAATGGGCGCTAATTAATGCGGCAGCGACGGCAGCATCAGCGGCAGGCTCAGAAATGCGAATGCCGCCTGCGACATTTAAAAACACATCACAGCCAGAGAATTGTATGCCGCAGCGTGTTTCAATCACGGCAAGCACCATGGCAAGGCGGTTATGATCCCAGCCAATCACCGCGCGGCGCGGTGACGGTAATGCCGTCGGCGCGACAAGGGCTTGCACCTCAACCAATACGGGGCGAGAGCCTTCAAGCCCTGCAAGAACCGCGCTGCCGGGTACGTTTTCTTGGCGCTGCGAGAGGAAAATTTCGGATGGGTTGGTGACTTCGACAAGGCCTTCATGCGCCATCTCAAATACGCCAATTTCATCTGTTGCGCCAAAACGGTTTTTTACCGTGCGCAAAATGCGGAAAGGGTGACCGCGATCCCCTTCAAAATAAAGCACCGTATCAACCATGTGTTCCAAAATACGCGGCCCTGCAATTTGGCCTTCCTTTGTCACGTGACCGACCAACATAAGGCAAATGCCTTTACGTTTGGCAACGCGGATAAGCTCTTGGGCGGATGTCCGTACCTGCGTCACTGTGCCCGGTGCGCTATCAACGGAATCGACAAACATGGTCTGTATCGAATCAATGACGACCAAGTCATAAGGCTGGCTATCGCTCTCAATCGTGGCGATAATGTCACGCACATTATTTGCGCTG
Organism: Micavibrio sp. UBA2705; assembly: GCA_002354205.1. GTDB lineage: Bacteria > Pseudomonadota > Alphaproteobacteria > Micavibrionales > Micavibrionaceae > UBA2705. The sequence continues at coordinate 73,480 of DELD01000032.1, forward strand.
GCAAGGTCTACGCTGGCCCCCGTAACGCCAAGGCGCGACGCACGCAGCCTAACTTGGTCAACCGCTTCTTCGCCTGAAAAATAAGCGCAGCGTTTGCCGGTTAAAGAAAGGCGGCAGACAATTTGTAATAATAATGTCGATTTACCAATGCCCGGATCGCCGCCAATTAACAAGGCGCTGCCCGGTACAAGGCCGCCGCCCGTGACGCGGTCAAATTCCGCCATGTTACTTTTGTGACGGGTAATCGTTTCGTGGTTTTCGCCCTCTAATTTAAACAGCTCTACCTTGCGGCCTTTGCCAAGGCTCATTCCCTTAGGCACAGCGGCTTCAACGATTTCTTCGCTGATCGTGTTCCATTCATTGCAGCCATCACATTTGCCTGTCCATTTTCGATGGACAGTGCCGCAGCTTTGACAAATGAAATTACGTTGTGTTTTCGCCATGTAAGATAGGATAAAGAGCTAGGGTTTTACCGTCAATATGCGGTGGGCGGTTTTAGCTAAGTTCTTCGAGTTTAATTAGCCATTCCACGGAAGTCATCGCGGCATGTAACGGCGCAGTGAGGACAATTTGCTTGGTTTTAATCGGGCTGTGGCCTTGCCCCATATAAATGCTGTCTTCAAGCTTGGCTTCGGCCTCTGACCAGTAAAAGCGGAATCCTGTGCCGCCGGGCAAGCTGATGAGTATTTCGTTCTTATCGCGGGTTAATGATGCGCGCACGCTGGGGTGTAGGTGGAAACGTATTTGTGCTGTCCCTTGGCTGCCTTCGCCAGATATATTTTCAAAATGATCCTGACCAGTAATAATTTTACCGCGATTTTGCGCGCCGACTTGGCGGTAATGCTTAATGCCGCTGGTTGATAAATAACCATCATGCATCGCGGATATATAATCGCCGCCTTCTAGGGGCTCATGTTCGTGGGCAATGTTTAATGGTTTGCGCCCAATTGTGTCATTATCAAGTATTTCTGCGCTGTCGAGATTATTGATTTGCGCTGTGCTGTGCGCGGCGCTGTGGCGCAAAGCGCGCTGCCAATCACTGCTGTAAGGATGCGTGCCGCAATTGACAAAAACGCGCTGCTTGCCATAGCAAAATTCAAAGGCAAGGGCGCTGGCGTGGTAGGCAAGGTCATGGCCGCGCGGCGCAGCGCCGCCAACATCCATGGTAATCAGGCTGCGGCCAATCGCAACGCGCTCAAACCCACTTTGCGGTAGAGATTTCGGCATTTTCTGGCGGTTGCCTGCCAAAGAAAGCAGGGTGGTGAGAAGCTGTTTTTCGCCTTCTTGCGTCCCATGGAATAATGCGAGATGCTTATCATTATAACAGAAAAAACGCAGCGCATTATTCATCCGTTCAATCGAACTCTGTAGCAGTAAAGGAATCTTTTGGTGGCCTAGCTGCAAAGCCATACGCATATCATGCGCGGCGCAGAGCAACGGAATCAGCGCCGCAGGGCTGCGTGAAATATGCCCACCATCAAGCAAAATCTGTTCTTGCAGGCCGCGCAGAAATATATTCAGCCCCTTTTCATGCAAGAAGCTATATTCGTCAAGCACAAGACCAGAAATACATAGGGCGCGCCCAAGGCGCATCTGCGTCATATCATCTAAAGATTTTGTTTGGATGCAGGAAAGGTGATGTAATTGTTCGCACAGGCTTTCAAAAAACATTTCGCGGAAATCATCGCCTGCACTGCTGCAAAAGAAATTGTAAAACGCAATCCAGTTATAAATGCGCATCGCCATAATTTCAGTTGACCATGTACGGGCATTCGGCGTGCGGTTATGGGTGATCCAATGCGCGATTAATTGGCGTCCGCGCAGGCGTGATTGTTCACCGCCAAGTGTTTTAAGGTCGCGCAGCCAATCAAAATTGTTAAGGCGGTATAGGTGTTTTTCTTCTAGGCCTATCGGGTCCCAATTCGGGTGCTGCTGTTCAAGCAATACGCCATCAAGGTCAAAGCAGCCTGTTATTAAAAGCCTTGCTTTGTCAATTTCACCTGGCCAAGGGTCGTTAATTTCAAAATTTAAGAATGATGGAATGTTTTTCTTTAAAAGGCGCTGCGTAAAACGAAGGCGAAGGCGGTCAAGCTTCTCTTTTTGGGAAAAGCCTTTTAACGCGAGGGGGGTATCTTTGTTTAGCAACACATTAATCATTGGGACTCTTTTTTTGTTTTTATTTTTATTGAGGTATTGGATAAGTAGATGGTCAGGGCAAGGTGGACGAAGTGGTTAACTTTCTCGCAGCTTAGCGATGTTGGCAGCGTAATGCTCAGCGCCACCTTTAAATACGGCGCTGCCTGCAACGAGAACGTTTGCGCCCGCATTAATGATGCTCTGGGCATTATCTGCGCAGACCCCGCCATCGACGGAAAGGTCAATATCGCGCCTTTCAGCGGCAATCATCTGCGCTATGGCGCTAATTTTATCATTAAGGTCGATATGTTTTTGCCCGCCAAAGCCAGGGTTCACTGTCATCACCAAAACCATATCAAGTAGTGGCATGACATGTTTTAAGCTTTCTGCTGGGGTGGCAGGGTTTAAGGCAACGCCCGCTTTTTTGCCCAAATCGCGGATGGTCTGCAACAATTTGTGCAAATGGGCGGTGGCTTCGCCGTGGACGGTGATGATATCTGCGCCTGCGCCGGCGAAATCGGCGACAAGCTGTTCTGGCGTGTCGATCATTAAATGAACATCAAAGACCTTATCGCTATGCGGTCTTAAATCTTTGATAATCGGCGCGCCGAAGGTTAAATTCGGTACGAACTGCCCATCCATCACATCAATATGGATGTAATCTGCGCCCGCTTTATCAACCGCAGCGACTTCCGCGCCGAGCGTTGCAAAATCGGCAGAAAGGATGGATGGCGCTATTTTTACAGTATTATTTTGTGATTTATTTTGTGACATGGGCGGATCAGAAAACCTAAAGAAAAGAACGAGGCCAGAGCTGGCACAGTGTGTTTATTAATCTGATTAAATCATATCACCATTTGAGAAAGTTTTCCACAAAACATAATTAATTTTTCTATCCCCACTATTCACAGGCGCTATTTTTATTTTTCTTCTACTTACCCCTTAAGCTGTGGCTATATAGTTTTATTATGAACAGTAAAAAACAATTACTTGATCCCGCCAACAGTCAGGATATTCCCCCTGCCGTTGATTTTATGGATCAAGCTATGCCCAGTGATACAGATGCAGACCCACATTATCGTGAGCTGCCTAATAATATTGAAGCGGAGCAAGGCTTGCTCGGCGCGCTGATGGCGGATAACCGCCAGCTAGAAAGCGTGAGTGATTTTTTGCGTGCGAACCAGTTCTTTTTGCCATCGCATCAACGCATTTATGATGCAATTAATATATTGGTTGAACGCGGGCAAAGCGCGACCCCTGTTACGTTAAAAGGTTACTTTGAAAAAGACGAAGAACTTGACCAAGTTGGCGGCACTTCATATTTGGCAAAGCTTGCAGGCAGCGTTGTTTCAGTGATTAACACGCTTGATTATGCCCGTAATATTTATGAACTGCATTTAAAACGTGAACTTATTTCATTGGGGCAAGATGTCGTCAATGAATCTTACACCCAGTCATTGGAAAACAGTGTTAGTGATACAATCGAAGTCACGGAAAAGCGCTTGTTTGAACTCGCGGAGCAAGGCGAGGCCAAAGGCGGTTTCCAAACATTGCGCGAATCGGTAATGACGGCGCTTGAAATTGCGGAAATTGCTTACCAATCTGATGGTCATGTCAGCGGTGTAAGTGTCGGCCTTACCGACCTTGATAAGAAATTGGGCGGGATGCATAAATCTGACCTTCTTATTTTGGCGGGGCGCCCATCAATGGGTAAAACGGCTTTGGCGGTGAATATGGCGTTTAATTCGGCGAAGAAATTTGCCGATACGGGCGGCAAAGAAGGCGCGCCTGTTGCGTTCTTCTCGCTGGAGATGTCTGCAGACCAGCTCGCTTCGCGTATTTTGGCTGACCATGCGAGTGTATCGGGTGATACCATCCGTAAAGGTACATTTAGTGAAGAAGATTTCCGCCGTTTTGCGCAGGCCGCGAACGAGCTTTCACAAATCCCGCTTTATATTGATGACACGCCAGCGCTTTCCATCGGCGCAGTACGTACGCGTGCGCGCCGCTTAAAACGTCAGCATGGCCTTGGTATGTTGGTTGTCGATTATTTGCAGCTTTTGCGTGGTTCAGGTTCGGCCCAGTCACAGCAAAACCGTGTTTTGGAAGTATCAGAAATCACTCGTGGCCTTAAGGCCATCGCCAAGGAGTTGGAAATTCCAGTCCTTGCACTCTCTCAGCTTTCGCGTGGCGTTGAACAGCGTGAAGATAAGCGCCCCATGCTTTCTGACCTTCGTGAATCAGGCTCGATTGAGCAAGATGCCGATGTGGTGATGTTCGTTTACCGTGAGGAATATTACCTTGCGCGTGAAGAGCCTGGCCAGCGTGCAAATGAATCGATTGAGAAGTTTCATGAGCGTTATGAACAATGGTCACAGCGTTTGCAAGAGCGTGCCAATGTCGCCGAATGCGTTATCGGTAAGCAGCGTCACGGCCCGATCGGCATTGTTGAAATGCATTTTGACCCACAATATATCCGCTTCTCAGACCTTGCCAAAAAATTCTCCGGCGGCGAGGAATAGAGTTTGAGATCAAAAAGCCCTTAAAAGAGGGCTTTTTTTCTGCCTATATATCCGTAAGGTTTTATGCTAAAGATAATAGGCGTTAATGTGAAAACTGGGAGCTCGTATCTGTGACGATAAATGCCAACATATCCATCGCGAACTTGCTGTCTAATTATGATGTGATCGCGCGCGCTGCGCCAAAGGCCACGCTCGCCCCCGTTGTAAAAGCAGACGCCTATGGCCTCGGCGCTGAAAATATTATCCGGGCGCTAGATAGCGTTAAATCACCCCTTTTATATTATGTCGCCACGCTAGAAGAAGCGCTTGAAATTCGCCCGTTGACGCGGGCCGATATTGTCGTCTTTGGCGGTATGCAGCAAGGGCAGGAAGACGAATTTTCTACGCATCATCTGACCCCCGCATTAAAAAGTTTGGATGATTTAAAACTATGGCAGCGCCATGCGGCAGCGATCGAAAAATTGCTGCCCTGTCACATTCATTTAGACACCGCAATGAACCGTACAGGTATTCAAATGGATGAAGATGGCGCAGCGACAGCCTGCCTTGAGGGGCTTGATATACGTTACATCATTACCCATTTCGCAAGTTCAGAAGAAATTGATAATCCGCTGAATATGCTACAGCATAAGCGTTTCATTAGCCGCGCCGCGCAATATGAATTGGCCTATGGGGGGCAGATTAAAAAGTCGATGGCGAATAGTAGCGGCATTGTAAATTTCCCAGATATGCATTTTGATATGGTGCGCCCTGGCGGCGGCTTATGGGGCATTGAAATGGGGGTAGGGCAAGCGCCTGATTTAAAGCCTGCGCTTTCAGTCTCTGCGAAAATTCTGCAAGTCAGCACGATTAAAACAGGGGAAACGATTGGCTATAATGAATTATTCACCGCGAAAACGCCCTGCAGGATAGCTACGCTTGCAATGGGCTATGCGGATGGCTTGCACTGGCCGGCGAGTAATAATGCGAAGTTTTATTGGAATGGTACACCCTGCGAAATTGCAGGTAGTGTGTCTATGGATTTAACAACTGTGATTCTTCCTGATGATTTGCCAGATGATGCCATGCCATGCGCGGGGGCGTTTATGGAGCTTGTTGGGCCGCATCAGCGCATTGAAACCCTTGCGCAGGATTGCGGGGCGCGCGGCTATGAAATGCAAATCGCGCTGGGCGGCGGGCGGCGCGCTTTACGCACCATAGGCTGATATATTCTTTTCTCTGCGTTTTGTTGGCTTTCCTATGGGGTAATCTGCGTTATATTTATATAACCCTTTGACCTTAGAGCCAAAAAAATATAAATATAGTGCGTAGAATTTCTAGCTATGAAGCTGTGATCAAGGGCGTGTTTAGGGGGCCTTTATATTATGCCATTTACTTTAGTGTTAAATATATTTGCGGCAGTGGGGCAGAGTTTCCTATCTTTCTTTGCCGCCGTTGGACGCTTGTTTGTTTTTGCCGCAAAAGCAGTGGGGCATATTTTTGCGCCGCCATTTTTCGGGCGCATCACTTTAAAACAATTTATGGATATTGGTTATTATTCGCTGCCCGTTGTTGGCATGACGACTTTATTTACAGGCATGGTTTTAGCGCTGCAAAGCTATACCGGCTTTACCCGTTTTAACGCAGAAGGGGCAATTGCATCTGTAGTTGTACTTTCTATTACGCGTGAACTTGCGCCCGTATTGGCAGGGTTGATGGTCGCAGGGCGCGTTGGCGCGTCTATTGCGGCGGAAATTGCGACCATGCGCGTTACCGAACAAATTGATGCTTTGGTGACATTGTCCGTTAATCCATTTAAGTATCTGATTGTCCCGCGCATTGTTGCAGGCACGCTCATGCTGCCCATTTTGGTTCTGATTGGCGACATTATCGGCATTATGGGCGGTTATATCGTTAGTGTTCATGCGCTTGATTTCTCCGTCGGTTCTTATTTGAAGCAGACTTTTGATGTCCTTCAAGCTGCGGATGTTATATCTGGCCTTGTTAAGGCAGCCGTTTTTGGGTTTATCGTGACGTTGATGGGCTGTTATCACGGCTTTAATTCAGGGCGCGGCGCACAGGGCGTTGGAGCGGCGACAACCAATGCGGTTGTTTCGGCCTCAATCCTTATTCTGATCTTTAACTATGTTCTAACGCAGGTGTTTTTCTCATGATTAATGATAATAAAGTCGCTGCAGGTGAAAACGCAGGCACAGGCTCTAGCGGCCACACGGCAACGCCAATGATCCGCATGAGCAATGTTAAAAAATCATTTGGCGATAAGCATATTTTGCGTGGCATAGATTTAGAGGTCAAAAAGGGAGAATCTCTCGTTGTAATTGGCGGATCAGGCACGGGTAAATCCGTGTTGCTTAAAAATATTTTGGGCATATTAGAGCCTGATGAAGGCACAATCGAAGTTGATGGTCATGTCACAACGCATATGCGTGGGCGTGCGCGGGTTGAGTTGATGCATAAATTCGGCATGTTATTTCAAGGCGCAGCTTTGTTTGACTCGCTGCCCGTTTGGGAAAATGTCGCTTTTGGTTTGATCCACGGCGAAAAGATGTCTAAAGGGCAGGCGCGCGAAATCGCGGTTGAAAAAATTAATGCGGTTGGCCTGTCGGCGCAGCGCGTAGCTGATTTATACCCTGCGGAACTCTCTGGTGGGATGCAAAAACGTGTTGGCCTTGCCCGCGCCATTGCAACCAGCCCTGAAATTATTTTCTTTGATGAACCGACAACAGGGCTCGACCCGATTATGGCGGATGTCATTAATGATTTGATCGTCGAATCGGTTAAGGGGCTTGGCGCAACCGCGCTGTCTATTACCCATGACATGGCAAGCGCACGTAAAATAGCCGATAAAATAGCGATGATTTACGAAGGCGAGATTATCTGGTGCGGTGATATTAAGGACCTTGATAATTCAGGTAACCCCTATGTTGAACAGTTTATTCACGGGCGCGCCGAAGGGCCAATATCTAAGCATAGTGACTTTGCGAAATCAGCAAAGAGTAAAGCATAGGGGCTGCTTGAAAGCTAGATTACGTGGCGCTTTTGTAGTAAAATGGTCTATGCGTATTTTTACGCGCGAATATTTAGGCAGATGAGGATAAAAAAATGAGTGCGGTTAATCTATTGATGAATAAATACATGTTGCGTGCGGCTTTGATTTTTTCTGCGTTCTTTGTTCTTTCTGCCCCCGCTTCGGCGCAATATTTAAGAGATTTCAGCGCGGATGAACCTGCAGATAGCGCCGCGCCCTCTGCACCGGTATATTCCCCCTATATGGGCGGTCAGCAGCAGGTGCCACCTGCCCAGCAAAACGATGATAATGATGCGATTTATGAGCAGCTGAACATTGGCAACACACTCATGAAAAGCTTTGCCGAGGACGCGGCGCGCGGCGGCACAGACCGTAACGCCCTAGACCCTGCCGCGCCTTCTTTACGTGAATTATCGTCTATTCAGGCAATACCGGATGACCCAGTGCAATATTGCGGTGAGTATGACAAAAATAACCCGAGTACATTTTTTTCCAAGACAGCTTCAGAAAACTTCATAAGTGAACGTATTAAGCCTGTGGGGCAAATGAACTTCAATTTAACGAAGTCTTGTCTGAATAAAGTCAAAGAAATCGCCGAGCAAATGTTGGTTGATTATTCGGCGTATAAACGTAATGATTTATTGCTGCGCGCGCAGCAAAACCCTGAGAAGGCGGATATGATGTCGCGCAAAGCCAATGAACTTTCTAAGGCGAATTTGTATTATTCGAATTCAACGCGTGCGGAGTGTGCTTTGGCGCGGCGTGATAACGCAGCCAATGCGTTTGAGTTAAATGATATGGTCGAGGCGTGCATGATTCAAATGCTGAAAAAGCGTATTAAATACATAGCGAGCATGTAATGTACGTTTTGTCTTATAATTTCTCTTTGATTCTTTTATCCACTGTGTCATAAAACTTTCATGCGTTGGTTATCTCATATATTTTTGTTCTTATTATCCGCAGGTTTTCTCTTTGCGATACTCGGCATTATTGCGGTGGTATCTATTGTAAGCTTTTATTCGCAAGGCTTACCAGACCATCGTACCCTGACCGATTATAAGCCGCCTGTCGTCACGCGCGTCCATGCAGGTGATGGCCGCATTTTAGGCGAATTTGCGCAAGAACGCCGCATTTTTATGCCTATTGATGAAATCCCTGAAACTGTCCGTAATGCATTTATCGCGGCGGAAGATCAAAATTTCTACAGCCATAACGGTGTTGATTATTTCGCTATTGCGCGTGCTTCGGTTGTTAATATCCGTAACGTTCTACTGAAAAATAATAAGCGTCTAATTGGTGCGTCAACCATCACGCAGCAAGTCGCAAAAAACTTCTTTCTTAGTAATGAGGTCGCGATTAAGCGTAAGGTCAAAGAAGCGATTTTAGCATCACGCATTGAACGCGTCCTGACCAAAGACCAAATTTTAGAACTTTACCTTAATGAAATATTCTTAGGCAATCGTTCCTATGGCGTCGCAGCGGCGGCGTTAAATTACTTTAATAAGCCGCTGGATGCGATAACGATAGAAGAGGCCGCTTATCTAGGGGCGTTGCCGAAAGCGCCGAGTAATTATCACCCCGTAGATGATTATGACGCCGCATTAGCGCGCCGTGATTGGGTGATTAGCCGTATGGCAGCGGAAAATTTCATTACCGAAGATCAAGCAGAAATCGCAACGCGCAAACCGCTGCGTATGATTGCGCGGAATACCCAGCATATTATAGAAGCGCCCTATTTCGCCGAAACGGTGCGCCGCGAATTATTGGCAGAATATGGTGAAGAAGGGCTGTATAAGGGCGGTTTATCTGTGCGGACAAGCGTTGACCCCGAGATGCAAAAATTAGCGACCCATGCGCTGCGCCAAGGCTTAGAAAGCTATGACCATCGCCATGGATATCGCGGCCCAGTGACGCAAATTCCGCGCGAAGCATTAAGCAACCCTACGCAGTGGAAAGCCGCGCTGAGAGAAGTGGCTGCCCCTGATGGTTTATTACCAGAATGGCATCTCGCTGTGGTGATGGATGTAAAAAAAGAGAGCGCGTCGATTGGTTTTACAAATGGTGAGACCGGCAAAGTTTTGCGTGCGGATACGAAATGGGCCCGTAAATATTACAGCGTCAATGGACGCGGGCCGGTGGTTTCAAGCTTGAGTGAAGTTTTTGAGCGCGGCGATGTTATTATGGTTGAGCCCAAGATGCAGGATGATGCGAAAGCGGACATGACGGATGCGACCTATATCCTAAAACAAATCCCCAAAGTGCAAGGCGGCTTTATCGCGCTTGACCCGCATACGGGGCGCGTTTTAGCAATGCAAGGCGGCTGGCGCTTTGGCAAGAGCCAGTTTAACCGCGTCACGCAAGCAAAGCGCCAACCAGGTTCTGCGATAAAACCTTTTGTGTATTTGGCGGCGTTAGAAAACGGTTTTACCCCCGCAACGCTTATTTTAGATTCGCCAATTGTGATAGAAGACCGCCCAGGTCATTTTTGGAAGCCTGAGAATTATAAAAAAGATTTCGCCGGCCCCACACCGTTACGCCGCGGCGTTGAAAAATCTAAGAACTTGATGACGGTGCGCCTTGCGGATTATATCGGTATGGAAACCGTGGCAACATATGTTCGCGATTTTGGCATTGACCCTAATATGAAGCCGCTGCTTTCTTATGCGCTTGGGGCAGGGGAAACAACCTTGCATGATATGACTGCTGCCTATGCGAAGCTGGTTAATGGCGGTAAATATATACGCCCAACATTTGTAGACCGTATTCAAGACCGCTATGGCCGCACAATTTTTAGGCATGATCAGCGCCCTTGCGCGGAATGCGGCGCTTTGGTGCGCTGGAATGGTCAGCTTGCCCCTAAACTTCCCGACCACCGCCAGCAAATCGCCGATATGCGTCATGTATATCAAATGGTATCTATATTAAGCGGCGTGGTTGAACGCGGTACAGGCGTGCGTTTACGTTCTTTGCACCGCCCTATGGGCGGCAAAACAGGAACAACAAACGATTCTAAAGATGCTTGGTTTATTGGTTTTACGCCTGATTTGGTTGCAGGGGTCTATGTCGGTTTTGATCAGCCGCAGCCATTAGGTAAGCGTGAAACAGGTTCTTCTGTCGCTCTGCCTGTCTTTAAAACATTTATGGAAGACGCGCTTGAAGGCGTTCCTCCTAAACCTTTCCGCGTGCCTTCTGGCGTGCGCATGGTGCGTATTAACGCCGAAACAGGTCAGCGTGCAAAATCAGGTGATGAGAGCGTTATTTGGGAAGCCTTTACCACAGGCAGCGAGCCAGACGAATCGATCACGATTTTGGAAAGTGATGGCATTCGTAAAATGTCGAAAATTCCAACGGGTGACACGACTGACCCAACCGCTTCTGCGTCTACAGGGACGGGCGGGATATATTAAGCGCCGCCTAGAGCGCTTTATCCATTTTTCTATAGAAGGTAGATTTCGCAATGCCTAATGCCTTTGCTGCGTGGGTGATGTTGCCGTTATGGAATGTGATTGACATATGCATAGCTTCGTTTTCTAACGCATCCATCGCGCGAAACGCACCGTTTTCATCAATCATCGATAGCGTATATTCTGCGCCGCCTTGCGCTGTGCCAGATTGCGCATGATTAACGTGCTGTTCTTGCGGTTTATTCAACGGCGCGACGCTGCCTTGCGAAAGATTGTTGGCGTTCGGCATAATTTGATTGCCTGCGGTTTCAAAAATAATGTCATCCGCGTCAATTTGCTCCGTTTCGCACAAAACCATAGCGCGGTGCAAAGTGTTTTCAAGCTCGCGCACATTGCCGGGCCAAACATGCGTTTGCAGCTTTTGCAGGGCGGCCTCATTGATTGTGCTAATGCGTGAATTTTCACTGGCCGAAAAACGTGTCACGAAATGGTTGGCGAGCGCAGGAATATCAATCGGTCTTGCGCGCAATGCAGGCAGTTCGATTTTAAATACATTGAGGCGGAAATAGAGGTCTTCCCTAAATTCACCGCTGCGCACGGAATCTTCTAAGTTTCTATGGGTGGCTGAAACGATGCGTACATTAACGGGAACGGCGCGTCCTGCGCCCACGGGTTCAACTTCCCTTTGCTGTAATACGCGCAATAACTTAACCTGCGCATCAAGGGGTAAGTCGCCGACTTCATCTAAGAAGATGGTTCCGCCTTCGGCTTCGCGGAATTTACCTGCGGCCTTTTGTATTGCGCCTGTAAACGCGCCTTTCTCATGCCCAAATAATGTGCTTTCAACAAGATTTTCTGGGATCGCGCCGCAATTCACCGCAACGAAAGGCCCGCCAGCGCGATTACTTTCCCCATGTATAGCGCGAGCAAAAACTTCTTTACCAACGCCAGTCTCACCAATAATCAGTGTCGGAATATCTGACGCTGCGGCCTTTTTGGATATGCCGACAATGTTCGCGAGTCCGCCATCATAGCCAATTAAATCTTCAAAGCCGAATGTACCGGATTCTTTCTTTTTCAGACGTGTGACTTCTTTGGTCAGGGTGCTCATTTTAATTGCGTTTTTGACAGAGACGATCATACGTTCGGAAGAAACAGGCTTGGTTAAAAAGTCTATTGCGCCCATCTGCATGGCGTTGACCGCGTCTTGTACATCATGCGATCCCGTCAGGATAATAACGGGTTTGCCCGGGTGATTAAGATTGATTTGTTCTAAAACTTCAAAGCCGCTTACCTTAGGCATACGCAAGTCAAGAATGATGAGCTGTATGCTTTGTTCTTTGGTATCAGCATCAAGTATCGACAGGGCATCTTGCCCGTTCTCGGCTTCGACAATTTTGTAACCAAGTTTTTTAATAAGCAGCATGGCAATTAAGCGGCGCTGCGCAGCGTCATCATCAGCGATTAGAACTTTAATGGACATATTTTGTGACCCCGAATGTAAAAATCATCTTATAAAAATTATAATATAGGCTTCTGCGCCCTATAAAAGGAACTAACTATAATATACATCGTCTCATAATGGGACTAATGAAGCATTAATAAAAATACATTTTTTTCTAAGTTTCTGATTTTTAATAAAAGTTTTTCTGGTCTGCATTTTGCAATTATATAGACATAATAGAGCGCAGCTTATACTTATCCCAGCTCTCATAACCTAAATCTACCGAGCTGCATTCTAAGACAAACATAATCAAAACAACCTTCTTCATACGCCCAGTGCTTGTTCTAAGCACTGGGCGTATATGTTTATGCTCTTAAGGTTGCGTTGCATTTTTGTTGTGCGGTATCAATGATTTTCTTTGATAAGGATTCAATTTCCGCGTCGGTGAGCGTTGTTTCTTGCGGCTGAATAGTGACGCTGAGCGCGATAGATTTCTTGCCTTCATCAACGCCTTTGCCTTGATAAATATCAAAGATGGAAACATCTGTAATCAGCTGCTTATCAACGCTGCTAATGGCGCGCGTCAGATTTGCTGTTTCTAAATCTTCATCCGTAATAAACGCGAAATCACGCGCCAATGGCTGCAAGGCGGCGAGTTTTAATAGTGGCTTCGCTGCGCCTGCTTTTTTCTTGGGCACAGGGATGTTGTCTAAAAAGACTTCAAAGCCGCAGGCGGCATCTTTGAAATCTGCGTGCTGCAATACTGATGGGTGCAGATCCCCAAAATGCGCCAAGACATTTTTTCCAAGGCGTAAAGTGCCGCTG
>DELD01000052.1:0-6067 GCA_002354205.1 Micavibrio sp. UBA2705
GTTTGCCCGACACGCCGCTCGACCACGGCTTTAATGTCGGAGCGTACAATAGTGAATGGTAGCGCCAAATACTTTACCGATATTGTCGCGATATATTTAAAAAACATCAAAGCCGCGGTCGAGCGGCGTGTCGGGCAAACGGTTGATAAGGTTGTCATGGGGCGGCCTGTGTATTTTCATGATAATGACGCTGATGCAGATGCAGAATCTGAAAAGATTTTACGTGAAATTGCGCAGAAAATTGGTTTTAAAGACATTGTCTTTCAATATGAACCTATAGCAGCGGCCTTTGCCCATGAGCGCGCCCTTGTGCATGATAAGTTGTCATTAGTGGTTGATTTGGGGGGCGGTACTTCTGATTTTACGGTGATAAAACTTTCGCCGCAGCGCGGCATCGGTGATGCGCGAGGGGAGGATATTTTATCAACTTCTGGCGTGCGTATTGGCGGCACGAATTTTGACAAGCGTCTTTCTATGGCGTCTTTTATGCCTTATTTGGGGCTTGGCGGTCAGTTTACATCTATATTTGAAGCGGATAAGGTTTTAGATATCCCTTCGACGATATATAGCGAGCTTTCAGACTGGCCGCGCGTTAATTTTGCGCAGACACAAAAAGCCATACGCGAAGTAAAAGACTTGCGGCGCACGGCATTGGAGCCCGAAAAGCTTGACCGTTTAGTGCATTTGCAAGAAGAAAAGCTTGGTCATGCTTTTTTACAGCATGTGGAAGCTGCGAAAATAAGCTTATCTGATACTGATAGCGTTTCTATTTCATTGGATGATATTGGCTTTGGCTTCGCTGTTGATGTGGGTAAAGTGGATTTTGAGCGTGATATTGCGGATCAAATCGCAAAGATTGAGGGCGCTATGGATCAGTGCTTGCTTGATGCAGGCATCGCTGCGCAAGATATTGAGTTGGTCGTGCTGACTGGCGGCTCAAGCGAATTGCCTGCAATCAACCAAATGGTATCACGCAAGTTTGCGGCGGCTGATATCTCTCAAGATGATAAGTTTTGCAGTGTTGGGCTTGGTCTCGCTTATTACGCGGCGCAAATTTTTTGATGTTATGCCTTGTTGTTTCTTTGATCCGTCAACGTTTGATGGTCACTGTAAAATAAGGGCAAAGAGAGTAAAAAAACTTTTGACATTCTGGTGATAATCCGTATATTGCCCTTACTCTCATGAAAGAGGGGGCTTTTGCCCTCCGTTGATTGGTGGCAATGATGCTGAAAATCAAACCGTAAGTCGGTCTATTGGGACAAAAATTAAGAAAAGGAAATCACTATGAGTGGTAAGCGTCTAAGTACAAAATATAAAATTGATCGTCGCCTAGGTTGTAACCTTTGGGGCCGCGTCAAATCTCCTTACAACCTACGTCAAACTGCACCAGGTATGCACGGTCAGCGCCGTGGCAAACTTTCTGATTACGGTCTTCAGTTGATGGCGAAGCAGAAGCTTAAAGGTTTTTACGGCAGCATTGGCGAAAAACAATTCCGCAGCTATTACAAAGAAGCATCTCGTCTACGCGGTGATGCGGGTCAAAACCTTGTTGGTTTGCTTGAGCGTCGTTTGGATGCGGTTATTTATCGCGCGAAATTCGTACCTACAGTTTTCGCAGCGCGTCAGTTCGTAAACCACGGTCACATTTTGGTTAACGGTAAGCACGTAAATATCCCGTCATACCAAGTTAAAGAAGGTGACGTTATTGAAGTTAAAGAAAGCTCGCGTCAAATTCCTATGGTTATCGAAGCACAGCAATCACAAGAACGTGAATATGCTGAGTATATCGAAGTTGACGAAAAAGCATTCAAAGCAACATTCTTGCGCGTTCCAACATTGGAAGATATACCATACGCAAGCGTTATGGAGCCAAACCTTATCGTCGAATTCTATTCACGTTAAGTTTTACGGCATAAAGATATTAAAAAGGCTGCATGTAATATGCAGCCTTTTTTTGTGTTTTGTGAAATGTGGTATAGTGTCGTTCGCGTAATCTTAGTGCGTTTAGTCTTCGAGGGATAGTGCGCCGTCACCTGCACCTGCGCCTTGCGATGAAGCGTTGTTGTCTTTTACAACGTCCATACATACGTTAAACTCTGTTAGGTCCAGTGACTTTCTAGCGTCGCGCGGCAGCATGATTTTGTGTTCAATGCAAAAGCCAATTAATGCGGCGCTGACAAAGTCAGATGTTAAGTTGAAAAACTTATGCTCAAATGTTTCTTCGTCAAAAAATGTAACGATAATGGCGCGGTCTTGGCCGTCAACGTTGAAGTTCTTGTTTACCCCGGTTTGTTTGCCTTTCATGCTGTGCAGTTCGTATTCTGCGCCGCCAGCATATTTTGCGCGGATCATCTTGCCTTTAGGGAAGGGGATGTTCTCTTGCTGGCCATATTTCAATAAGGCTTCTGTTGTTTCTTTGTGAGAGAAGACCAGTCTTCTAAGTTCTGCAGGCATAATGAAATCCTAAATTAATTTTATATTATTTGTAATCTTAGTACAAAATTATCCGTGGTCAAAGGCTTTGTTGTTATCTGCCTTTCGCCCCTGTATATAGTTTTGGTCTTCTTCGCCCGTAATAAGAGATTGTTAAGACTTTCGCGTCATATTTATTTTATGTTTGTGCCATGTGCAAATCTATTGATTCGTGGTAAAATAAGATACGCATCACAGCATGGGTGTGTTCTTGACGAATTTTATCATGACTCTTTTTCAATTTTATACTTTTTACAAATATGAGGTAGCAAGTGAACGACGACATCTCCAAGCCCGATAACGCAGATGAATCTGAGCCTTTGTCATTGGAGCCTGATGTGCTTTCCAGTGATGACGCTGCGCCGCCTGCGGTTGAGTTATCTTTAAATGAAGATGATGCGGATAACGATGTGCAGGTTGATGAAGCCCATAGAGTGGGCGGCGATGTGACGGTCGCTGCAAGCGTTGACCCGACGGCGCATATGATGCAGGACGACGATTTTCTGGATGTTGAAGCTACGGAAGTGTTGCCAGATGTCGCGGGCGGCAAACAAGGCATGTCTGCGCGAAAAAACAGCGACATAGAAATGGATGATGATGGAGCGTCTCGCACTGGCGGCGCTATGATGGGTGGGCACAGTGTGCCTGTGAAGGTGGAAAAGGATAACAGTTCTCGCCTTGGTGATCGTCTTATTGAACTTGGTGTGTTGACCGCGGAGCAGCTTACCGTTGCGCTGCAAGAAAAGAAAATTTCGGGTAAAATGCTCGGTCAGGTTCTGGTTGAGCTGGAATTCATTGATGACCAAGTGCTTTCGCAGGTCTTGGCAGAGGCTGCGGGGCATGAAGTTTTTGACCCTAAAAATACGATTGTGGATGGCGCAGCCCTTGAGCTGATGGATCGTGGTACAGCTGAAAAAATGAATGTTTTGCCGGTTTCGATTGATGATGATGAGGTCTGCGTTGCGATGACAGACCCGCATGATGTTGTAGCGATGGATTCGCTGCGCCGTTATGTGCCTAAAGGCCTGCATATTAAGCCGCTTGTCACAACGCCGACAATATTGTCCGAAGCGATTGATGCGGCATATGGTTATTCAAATGCGATAGATGATATTTTAGAAGAGCTTGAAAATCAGAGCGATGAGCTTGATGTTTCTGAACTGATGGGTGATACGGCCTATACGCACCCGATTGTACGCCTGGTTAACGCGTTGGTTTTTGATGCGGTGAAGACAGGCGTTTCGGATTTGCACTTTGAACCGGAAGAAAATTTCTGTCGTCTTCGTTTCAGGCTAGATGGTGTGCTGTTCACAGCCTATATGATGCATAAAAAACATTGGAACGGCATGTCGCAGCGTATCAAGCTGATGTCTAATATGAATATCGCAGATAAGCTAAGCGCGCAAGATGGGCGTTTTCACATTAATGTTGGTGGGCGCGAGGCTGATTTCCGTGTGTCCTCACTGCCGACAGTGCATGGCGAAAACATTGTTTTGCGTGTTTTGGACAAAAGTTCAAGCATTATGCCATTGGAAGGGCTTGGTTTTAGCGCGGTGAACCGTGAACGCATTGCATACTGCCAAACCAAGCCAGAGGGCATTATTATTGTCACAGGGCCGACAGGTAGTGGTAAAAGTACATCACTTTATTCGATGCTGAACCATATTAATTCGGTTGAGGTGAATATCCAGACATTGGAAGATCCTGTAGAATATAGTTTGCCGATGATTAGGCAGACGAATGTGCGTGAAGGGGTGCTTGAATTTTCTGACGGCATTAAAGCGATGTTGCGTCAAGATCCTGATATTATCTTTATTGGTGAGATTCGAGACCAAACCACGGCGGAGATGGCGCTTAAAGCAGCGATGACCGGTCACCAAGTTTATACTACGCTGCACACGAATGATTCATTCGGCGCTCTGCCGCGTTTGATGGATTTAAATATTAAGCCAGGTATGCTCGCGGGTTCGATTATTGGCGTATTTGCACAGCGCCTTGCGCGCCGATTATGTTCATCTTGCCGTATAGCTTACCGCGCAAGTGAAGAAGAGTGCCGTTATTTAGGCGTTGACCCCGCTGATCCGCCTGAAATTTATAGGGCGCAGGAAAAAGGGTGCTCCATGTGTATGGGGAAAGGTTATAAGGGTCGTATTGCTTTGGCTGAGATTTTAACCTTCGATGAAGATCTTGATGATTTGGTGGCTTCGAATGCGCCAAAATCAGAAATTAGGAAGATGGCCTTTGAAAAAGGTTTCAAAAGCATGAAGGATGATGGTATGCTAAAGATACTGGAAGGTATAACAGACTTTGCAGCCGTGTCAAAAGTTGCTAATATAGATAAAGATTAACAGGTGGAGGTTTTCTATTTCCACTTTCTTATTAAAAATTCTTGGTCGTAATCATTATTATAGGGGGCGACTATTCATAAATTTAAATATAGAGCATTAAACGCTAAAGGTCGCCCGATTAAAGGGGTGATGTCGGCGAAGAATGAAATTGATTTATATAGTCAGCTTCAGTCTGCGGGCATGGAATTAATGGGCTGTTCTGATATGGATGCCCAAAAAGGCATTGGCAGTTTCTCTCTAGGCGTTAAAAAAGTTAAAGTCCGTGATTTGATTCAGCTGTTTATGCATTTGGAGCAAATGCAATCGGCCGGCGTGCCGATGCTGGATTCCCTTGCGGATATTCGTGATACAACTGATCACACAACATTGCGTGATGTCATGGCAGAGATCCACAGGGATGTGTCCGAAGGCAGTTCTTTGTCTGAATCTATGGCGCGTCACCCTAAAATATTTGGTAATCTTTATATATCATTGATTTCAGCAGGCGAAGATACAGGTGATCTGACATCTTCATATTTGCAGTTGATGAAGTTCCTCAAATGGATGGATATGATGCAGTCGCAGATTAAGAAAGCGACGCGCTACCCGATGATTCTTTTGGGCGCTGTTTTGCTCGTTATGGTCGTAATGATGGGCTATGTTGTGCCCGAGGTCGTGGGCTTTATTAAGAATATTGGCCAGGAGCTTCCATTTTATACAATATGGTTGATTAACACTTCTGAGTTTTTCCAGTCCTATTGGTGGGCGATCCTTGGTACACCGCCCGCATTGTTTATTGGTATTAAATCATTGAAAAAAATGTCGGGGGATTTTGCTTACCGGCTGGATTACATGATGCTTTCATGGCCTGTATACGGCAATTTGACGCGTAAAATTAACATTGCGCGCTACGCGCAGACCTTTGGCGCATTGTTCGCGAGCGGTATTGATATTGTTAATTGTTTGAAAAGTTCGCGCGCCACGGTGAATAATTTGGCGCTTGTTGAAGCTGTTGAGGCTGTTGAGGCTTATGTGAAGTCGGGTAGTCCGCTATCCGAAGCGTTTTCATTAAGTGGGGAATTCCCAAGTTTGGTGACGCGTATGATTAAAATTGGTGAGGAATCTGGTAATTTGACATCCGTGTTGGAGCAGGTTTCTGATTTTTATACGAAAGATGTTGATGAGGCTATTCAGGGGATGATCGCGATGATCGAGCCTTTCCTTACAGCGTTTTTGGGTATTATGATTTTGTGGATTGCGGCTGGCGG
>DELD01000052.1:6353-34365 GCA_002354205.1 Micavibrio sp. UBA2705
TATGATTTTGTGGTTGCCGCCTGCCGTATTTGGCCCGATTTACTCTAGTTTCGAAAATATTGGGTTCTAAGGACGTTATTCATGGCTTCAAAACCGCTACCTATATTAGCGCCATCACGTACGGTGCTTATGATGACAGACGAAAGTCTGGCTATCTATAATGTGCACGCTAACTTTGTGCGCTTGCAAGGCGTTGTGCCGTGGGTTGACGAGGCCTTTATTGATAAGACCATCGCTGTTGTTACAAAAAAATGCTCAGGTTCCATCCTTGTTCTTAATGATATGGTTGAGCAGCATTATCGTAAAGAAAAGCTGCCAAAAGTTGGCTCTCTTGATAAGGCGGGTGTTTTAAGGCGTAAGCTTGCTGTTGTCTTCCCTAACCATCCTATACGCGCAGCGCTTGCGATGAAATCCGATAAGAAAATGGCTGGTAGTTATTATCTATTTACGGGCGTGCCGGTAACGCAGCCGTTTAAACTTACGCTGGATGTCTTGAATAAATCATATGCGCCTATATTTGGTTATGCGACGCTCCCCATTGAATCAGCAGGTATGATTAGCGAGCTTGCGCAAAGTCTAGCTAAAGAAACGAAACGTAAAAAATCGAAATGGGTGGTCTTTATTGGTCAGCATGTTAATGGCGGGCTGCGTCAGATTGTGACCAAAGACGGCGAGTTGGCGCTTACCCGTATTACGCCAATCGTTGATTCGGATATTGACCCAGGGTTGTGGGCGAGTGAGGTCTCTCAGGAATTTACAGCTACGATGAGCTATTTGGCGCGCTTTGGTTATGCGCAGGAAGACGGCTTGGATGTCGTTGTTATTGCAAACCCTGAAGCATCACAGGCGCTTGAGGCGATGATTACAGTGTCATGCTATTTGACCGTACTTAGCGCCGCGGAAGCTGCAAAAAAGATCGGCATACGCATTGGTGCGCAAGAAGATTTGCGTCTTGCAGATCCGCTGCATATCGCGTGGTGTGGGCGTAAGGCTGTACTTGATTTGCCGTTAAAGTCTAAGGACTTAGACGCGGTTATGCAGCCACGTAAAATCGCGAGTGGTTTTATGTTTTTGGCTACGGTGTCTTTCTTGGCGGCTATTTATTTCGTGTCCTTCACGGGGAAGAATTTGTATCAAGTTGACGCAGATATTAAGCTCGCGAAAGATCAGCACTTGCAGGTGGAAAATATGTATCGCCGTGAAGTTGAAAGCAAAAAGCGCATTGGTATCGATTTAGATAAGTTTTTTAATGCGATTAATCTTTACAATGACCTGTCTGCAAAGAATTTTGATAGCTTTGTCTGGGCAAAAGATATTGCAGAAAATTTAGGACATAACATACGTTTTGATGATTTCTCTATACGTTATGTAGAGGGCGGTAAGAACGCGAAAGGCCATGTGGAGGCTAATTTGATGATGAGTTTCCCGCCTGAGGTTGAAGTCGAGCGTGGTAATTTAAGTGTCAAAGCTTTGCGTAACCGTTTGGAAACGCATTTTGGCGAGGATTATATTGTTACAGTGACAAAAGAGCTGCAAGATTTGGCGTCAGTGGATGTTTATTCTGATGAGGTTGGCTATGATATTTCGCAGGCACGCACGCAGCAATATGCGTCGCGTGGTAAAAAAGATCTGACGGCTGCTATTCTGATTAGAAAGGATATTCGCTAATGCTTAATGTTTTAGGAACGAAGCGTGTTATATTTGTTGCCTTGCTGATTGCCTTAAATGTTGGCGCGGGCTTTGGTTATAAATATATGAGCGATACGATTGCGCTCAAAGAACGGCAGCTAAACGGTGTGAAGCGTAAAGTACGTGACCGGTTCAATGAAGTTAAGAAGGTGCGCGAACAATTTGCGACTTTGCGTGGACAGGTTTCTGATTATGTCCGTTTAGAAAAGAATAATTTTTTTGAAGAGCAAGACCGTGATGTTTTAAGAGATATTTTCTTTGAAGCGCAGAAAAAATCACAAGTTCTGCGCGCGAAATATGATGTCAGCCCTTATACAACGAAGTCGAGCTCTTTTATCACGCAACCGAGTTTAAAATGGGTTAATAGTAGTGTGAAGCTGAGTATTGAGGCTTTGGACGATATTGACGTGTTTAGCTTTATTGAAATTCTTGAAGATGAGTTCCCCGGCTACGTTCAATTTCAGTCAGTTGATATTAAGCGTAATGCAGAGCTAGATACTGACACGCTGAAAAAGATTGGTGCTGGAACGCCTGTAAGTTTGGTCAAGGCTGATGTTAATTTCTTGTGGCATTCGGTCCCTGAAACAAAAAAAGACGACACTGTTGAAGAATAGGTTTGAGTAAGGTTTTATGAGATATTTATATAAAGCAGAAAAAAATACGTTTATGGCAGTGCTTTGCGGCGTTCTTGTCAGTGTTGCGATGTTGTCAGCGCCATGTTTCGCGCAGTCGAGTTTTGATAGCACGCCGAGCTTTCTTGATGAAGGCGATTTTCAATCGAAACGGGTGCAGCCTGTTAATATGGAAGAGATTGTTCTTCCTAATTTGTTGGAGCTCAAAACAGATCAAGAAAAAGCAACGAGTGACTTTAATATTATGTTGCAATCTATCGTTTCTGAGTTTGATGATGCAGACGAAATTGTCTATGAGAAACCTGTGATGAAGTCCTTGTTTTATAACTTAATGGAATATGCCTTAATCCAAGAGGCGCGCCGTGGTTTTGAAGCGCGTATCCCCGGCAGCGGCCAGGCAGGTAATTTTGGTGCATCGCGTGAAATACGGGCGCGCCGTAATCTAATTTTAGGCGGCATTGTTTATAGTGCTAAGGATAGCTGGTCTATTTACTTGAACGAGCTACGCATTACGCCAAACAGCTTGCCGGATGAGATTCTTGATATTCAAGTTCATGCTGATTTTGTCAGGTTGAAGTGGTTTGATAAAGGAACGAATACAATTTTCCCTATCAAGCTGCGCCCGAACCAAAGTTTTAACTTAGATGCGCGTTTGTTTTTCCCTGGTTAAGATGAAGTAAGTATTGTTATGGCTTCTGTAATTTTAAAAACTGAAAATTTATGTGTGGGCTATCCGAAAACGGATGTGCTTACGGGTGTGGATTTGTGTTTAATGCGTGGGGAGACGGTCGGTCTGATCGGTTTGAATGGCGCGGGTAAGACAACGTTGATTAAAACGCTGCTGGGGCTACGTAAAAAGAAATCTGGCGGGTTTTCTATGGATGTTGATCATGGAGAAGGCGCAGGCGAATATAGTAATGGTCTTGCTTATTTGCCAGAAAAATTTGAACCGCCGGCTTTCCTTACAGGCTATGAATTCATAGATTTTTCATTGAAAGTTTATGGGCGTAAAGTTGATCGTGATGCTGTGCGACTTGCTGTGCATGATATGGCCTTTGACATGAAATTTCTTGACCAGCGGGTTTCGTCTTACTCGAAAGGGATGCGCCAGAAAATAGGCTTGCTTGCGACTGTAATGACAGGCTGTTCTTTGATGATCCTTGATGAGCCAATGAGCGGGCTAGACCCTTTTTCACGTAGCTTGGTGAAGGATTTAATAAAGGCAGAAAAAGAAAAGGGGGCATCTTTTCTGATTAGTAGTCATGTCTTGTCCGATATGGAAGAAATATGCGACAAAATTGCTATCATAGATGGTGGTGGCGTACATTTTTTTGGTTTGGCTGAGGATTTTGTAAAAAGCTCTGGCGCGGATAGTCTGGAACGCGCATTTATGAATCTCATCCTCCATAACCGTTAAGGTCTGTATTTATACAATAAGGGCGCGCCTGCGTATTTATACGCTTGGCAGGGTGGCTATCTTATTGTACACTAACATTATCAATAGCGGTCTTTTCAGATCCTCCCACGTTTAGTGAGTTATCCAATGAATATTAATAAATTATTTCTTAGTTGTGCAGTTGTAAGTCTTGTCGGTGTTTCGGGGCTTGGTATGAGTTCAGATGGCTTCGCGCAAACGGAGGCTGATTTTTTAGCGCCTCCTGTAGTTGAAAATGTAACAGAAATTTCAATGCCCGATTTGGATGAAGCGCAGACAAGCGATGACGCTGCAGGCGATATCGATTTTGATTTATCCGACATTAATACAGATGAAGATGCTGTGGCTGATGCCGAGACGCCGCGCATGCCAGAAATTGAAGCGCCAGAGATGGCGATGCCTGCTGAGGCAAGCTTTGAATCTGTTGACTCTGCAGAAATACCTGATTTTCCAGAGCTTGGCGGCGGTAATGACGTGCCTGCTGTTGATGCGCCTGTCCCTGTGATGAATACTGGTGCGGTTGATAATGTCGCTGTGCAAAGCGATGAGAATATGGAGTCCTTGCCATCTATTCCTATGCCTGTAGCGCAAAATGTTGCAAAAGCCGTTGTGCCAGCGGATGTTGTTAAAAAAGTTGTCGGCGAAAGTGAAGGCAATGTTGAAGCTGCGAATGATTACAGTTTAGAAGAAAAATATTACAGTTCTGACCGTGGTGTGACAACATCAGATTTGTCGACACCGTCAAAAGCAGATCCGATTAAAGACCCTGCGCAAAAATTAATTATTGTTGACCGTCTGGATGCGGCTGGCGGTGCGGATTCACGTTTTGTCGCGGCGCAGCGTGCGCTAGACCTTCGCCGTTACAGCTCAGCGCTTCATATGTTTGAAGAGCTTTATAGTAAAAATCCTCGAGATCAACGAATCTTGATGGGGCGTGCTATTGCCTTGCAGATGACAGGTAATGAAGAAAAAGCGATACAGGCCTATGAAAAGCTTTTAGATCTCGCGCCAAAAAACCCTAAAGTGTTGGTGAATTTACTAGGTTTAGTATCAAAACAATATCCAGCCGTGGCGTTAGAGCGCCTTAAAGACCTTTATGAAAAGCACCCTGGTAATGCAGCTATCGCCGCGCAGATGGGGCTTGCTGAGGCAGGTCTGCATAATTATGATAGTGCAGAGCGTTATGTTGGTATCGCGACATCTATAGAGCCTGATAATGCAAAGCATTATTATAATCTAGCTGTTATTTATGACCGCAATAAAAACTATAAAAAGGCCATTGGTCATTATGAGCGTGCATTGGAAATTGATTCTGTTGGGCGTGCGGGGCAGATTAAGCGCGAAGTTATTTATGACCGCTTGGCGCGTTTGCGTGGTATGTAGGCGTTAATGTTAAGTCTTCAGCTTGTGGATTTATTTATTCTTATTAGCCTCTCCATTTTGTTGGGGGGGCTTTTTGGTAGTTTCGCAACGGCAATGATATACAGGTTGCCCCGCAATATACCGATTGCGTTTGGTGCTAAATCAAAGCAAGGCGGTAACGGTGACGGCGCGGCGCGTTCATATTGTTTGCGCTGTAATCATCAGCTTGGCTTTCTTGATTTGATACCTATGGTCTCGTATTTGTTTCTTAAGGGGCGCTGCAGGCATTGCGGCGCGGCTTATGGGCGTTCATATTTCTTGGTTGAGTGTATGAGCATATTGCTGACATTTGCGGCGCTTTTTTATTACGGGCTGAGCGCTTCGACGCTATTATATGTCGCTACCATACCCGTCTTGTTATCGTTAATAGCCATTGACTTGGAACATTACATATTGCCTAACATGTTGGTCGCGGCGTTGTGGTGTTTGGGCGCGGCTGCGCAGTTTGTTTTCTCTAATACGCAGGATGTTTTGGTGGTCGTGCAAAATATAGCGCTGCATAGTGCCATATATGCCGCGGTGGCCTTGCTTATTGGTTTTGTTTTTTCGAAAATATTGAAAAAAGATGCTTTGGGGCTAGGTGATGTGAAGTTCTTTGCGGCGGCTGGTGTGTGGCTCGGCATTTCTGTTTTACCAGCTTTTATGATGCTTGCCGGCGGGCTTGGCGTTTTGCATGGCGGTTATATGCGGGTGAAGCATAAAGATGCCATTTTCCCTTTTGGCCCATCTCTTATCATTTCTTTAGGATTGTGTTATATTTTTAAAGATACAATTATGTTGTATTTTTATGGCTGAATATTCTTTTTCATTAATAGAGTTTTTACACTATAAAAATATGATACTCTAGTATATGCGCATTGGCGTACCCGTTACTCGCTCATCTGTGAGACATCTTTTATAAGGAGATATACCTTGGATATTACTCAGCTTCTGGCTTTTTCTATGCAGAATAATGCATCGGATCTGCATATTAGTGCGAATCAACCGCCTATCGTGCGTGTGTATGGTGAAATGAAGCGCGTGAAAATGGATGCGCTGGCGAGCGATGATATTCGTACGATGCTTTTCTCGATTATGACCGAAGAACAGCGCGCAGAGTATGAAAAAGAACTTGAAATAGATTTCGCGATATCGTTTGGTGAAAAAGCGCGTTTCCGTGTTAATGCGTTTACCACGCGAGAAGGCTCAGCGGCAGTGTTCCGTAGTATTCCTTCTGACATCCCGACAATGGAGGAACTTGAGCTTCCCCCAGTGATGAAACGTTTTGCGGAGCTTGAAAAAGGCATTGTCTTAATTACAGGGCCTACTGGTTCAGGTAAATCAACGACGCTTGCATCTATGATTAATCATATTAACCAGACAACAAGTAAGCATATTCTTACGGTTGAAGATCCGGTGGAGTTTTTCCATACGTCGCAGAAGTCTTTGGTTAATCACCGTGAGGTTGGTACGGATACACATAGTTTTAGTCGCGCGCTTAAATCTGCGCTACGTGAAGACCCTGATGTTATTCTGGTTGGTGAGATGCGTGACCATGAAACAATTTCACTTGCGTTGACAGCTGCTGAAACAGGCCATTTGGTGTTTGGTACGCTGCACGCGAACTCAGCGGCAAAAACCATTGACCGTATTATCGATGTGTTTGAATCTGGTGATAAAGAAATGGTGCGAGCGATGCTTTCAGGCTCGTTGCAGGGGGTTGTCGCGCAGACACTTTTGAAACGCGCCGATAATGGCGGGCGTGTTGGCGCATTTGAAATTTTGGTTGGGACGAATGCGGTACGAAACCTTATTCGTGAAAACCAAATTGCGCAAATGTATTCGATGATGCAAACTGGCGCGCGCTATGGCATGGTGACGATGGAAGAGGCTATTAAAAACTTGTCTGACGGCGGCATTATTTCTAAGCGTGAAGCGCGCCGCGCACTCCTTAAAGCGTCTGATGACGAATCAGAATTTGAAGATGATGAACCAGAGGCGGCTGCAGCTTCAGGTGGCGGCGAGGCTGCTTCTGATGACAATAGTGAAGGTAAAGCGGCAGCAGAAGAAGGTTATTCATTTTGAGCGTTCCTATTATATTTACTTATCTTAAGGAGATGGCGGAGCGAGATGCTAGTGATTTGTATCTCACCGAAGGCTTTCCGCCTGCTATACGTGTAGATGATCGTATAATTAATATTTCGACGACGAATCTTGATGTTAAGGATTTGAACGAGATCCTAGGCATGGTGCTGACTAACCGCCAGCGCCGCGAATACGAAACGGATATGGAGCTTAATACGTCGCTTGATATGGGTAAGTATGGGCGTTTTCGTTTAAATGTATTTCGTCAGAAGCAGTCGCCAGGCCTTGTTATTCGCCGGGTGAAAACACAAATCCCAAGCTTTGAAGAGTTACAAATTCCTGCTCTGTTAAAAGATCTTGCGATGACGAAGCGCGGCCTGATTTTGGTCACTGGTATGACAGGTTCTGGTAAGTCGACGACTTTGGCGGCTATGCTTAATCATCGTAATGCGGCAAAACCAGGGCATATCATTACAATTGAAGATCCTATTGAATATTACCATGAACATCAAAAGTGCGTGGTGACGCAGCGTGAGGTTGGCGTAGATACTGAAACATATGCTGTCGCGCTTAAAAATGCTTTACGTCAGCGCCCCGATGTTGTTTTGGTTGGTGAGGCGCGTGACCGTGAAGTTATGGAGCAGGCCTTAGCAACGGCAGAGACTGGGCATTTATGTTTATCAACATTGCATACGAATAATTCGTATCAAGGGATTGAGCGCATAGTAAATATGTTTCCCGAAGACCGTCATGATCAAATTAGGGCCTCTATTGCCATGAATTTGCGCGCGATTATATCGCAGCGCCTTGTGCCAACGGTTAGCGGTGGCATGACGGTTGCGATGGAGATTCTTATTAATGAGGGCTTGATCAAAGACTTGATTGAGCAGAATAAGGTTTCAAAAATCCCTGAAGTTATTGGTCAGAACATTAATATGGGCATGTGTACATTTGACCAGTCATTGTTGAACTTATACAGCCGTGGATTGATTTCAGAAGATGTAGCTGTTGCGCATTCTGATACGCCAAATGATGTGCGTTTAAAGATCCAGCAGATGCGCTTAGGTAATACAGATGTGGGGCTGGCTAACTTAGATACATCCCGTCTTAAAATGTCAGATTAAAAATACGCGCATAAATTGTTTTATATTTACTGTTAAATACGGATTTCTTTGCTTGCGTAAAGCGTTAAAAATAAGCAAAATGTAAAGGTTGATTCTCTATAATTTAGCGAATCATATCTTATAGCTAATTTTCAAGATTGGCGTTTTGTCTTTCTGTACATAAAAAAAGTGGGTCTCCATATGTCTTTAAAAAAGCATTCTTTTACAAAGTTAACTTTGGTTGTAACAACAGCGTTACTCGGTTTAAGCGGGTGTGATCTTGCAAATAACTATACCAAAATGGATAGAAGCACTAATCTTGACTCGCAAGCATATAAAGATGCAATGGCACCGCGCGAAGTTGAGTTGCCTGATGAATTAGACGCAGGCGTTCCGGAGCTTTCAAGCTATGTGATGGAAGATGCCCGCGAATTTACACCAATGCCGATTGTTTCAGTATCCTTAAACCAAAATGTTCCGCTGCGTGATGCTTTGTTTGAGGTTGCGAAGGAAGCTGGCTACGATATTGAACTTGATCCACGCATTAGCGGTTCAATTATTTTTACCGCGCGCAACAAGCCGCTAGATACTGTGATTGACCGTATTTCTGATATTGCTGGCTTGCGTTATGTTATCGAAGACAATACATTACGCGTTGAGTTGGATACGCCATATTCTAAAAACTATAAAATTGATTATTTAAACCTTGTACGTGAAAGTAAATCATCCATGTCAACGGATGTCTCTGTTGTCTCGGGTGAGGGCGCAAATACAGGTTCTACATTTGGCGTAACATCAGATTCTGTCTCTGATTTCTGGGAAAATTTGGATGAGAGCCTTGCGCAGTTGCTTGACGCGAATTCTACAAATAATACCCTGCGTACAGATTCTGACCCTGCGTTAAACGTATCACAAAGCACGCAGCCACCAGTCATTGCACCTGTTTCAGCGGAAAGCGTTGGCGCAAACCCAAGCGCAGAATTAAGTGCCGCTGAGTTCGAAGCGCAGCGCCCTGCGCCAGTATTGCGCATTCAGTCTTTACCGTCTTCGGCGGCAACCGCGAATGCAGTTAGCTTTACACCGAGCTTTACACTGAATAAGCAAGCTGGCTTGATTTCAATATTTGCAAACGAAAAACAGCATGCGGAAGTTGAAAACTACCTCTCTGAACTCCGCCGTTCGATTACATCGCAAGTTCTGATCGAGGCGAAAGTCTTGCAAGTAACGCTTACCGATGAATTCTCAGCGGGGATTGATTGGAATGTTGTTGGTGGGATGCTTTCTGGCGAGCTTACTATGGGCTTTGATACAACAGGCGGTACAGTGCGTACAGCCTTGAACCCTGCAAGCGCATCGAATTTTCAAATCGGCTACACAGGTAATGACTTAAGTACTGTTGTTGATGCTATTGCGCGTTTTGGTACTGTCCACGCTTTAGCAAGTCCGCGTCTGACCGTTCTTAATAACCAAGCTGCTGTCTTGAACGTTGCAGAAAACAGTGTTTATTTTGAAATTGATATTGATACCACGACAGATGAAGGTGTAACGCAAGTTGAAACAGACTCGCAAATTAGAACTGTGCCTGAAGGTGTGTTGATTAACGTGATGCCATCTATTGATTTGGTTAAGCGTGATATTTCAATGTCAGTACGTCCGACAATTACCCGTATTGAAAGCTTTGTAGAAGATCCTGGTGTTCTTCTTTCTGCAGCGCAAGCAGAAGCTGCTGGCGCAAACGTTACAGGTATTACTTCACGTGTTCCTGTCGTAAGCGTTCAGGAAATGGATTCTGTGATTAGCGTACCATCAGGTGACGTTGCTATTCTTGGTGGGCTTCTTGAAGACCGTACAGTGTCGACTGAAAACTCAGTCCCTGTGCTTGGCGAATTGCCGTTACTTGGCAGTCTGTTCAAGAACCATAATGACAGCATCAGTAAGACTGAGCTTATTATCTTCTTGAAAGCGACCATTGTTGAAGATGCGCGTGACACTATTCATAATACGGATAAAGACTTCTACCGCATGTTCTCTCAAGACCGTCGCCCAGTTAAGCTTTAATTTATCAAGTATGCACTGGTAAGGAGTGCTTAGAATAGATGGCTTTATCTCTTCCTTTAGTTGGCTATACGTTAAAAGCCGCGCGTCGTGACCGTTTAATTTGGATTGTAGCGGTCACTTTTGTGCTTTCTATATGCATGTCATTTTTTCTGTCCAGTGCGGTTATTTCTGAAAAAGATATTTTTGCATCGGTTTTTATTGCGGGCAGCCTGCGTTTATTTGCTGTTATAGGGCTGATCCTTTTTACCTGTTTTTATATACGGCGCCTGTTTGATAATCGCGAAATTGAATATTTGCTATCGCGGCCAATATCACGGGTTAGCTTTGTGCTTTCTATTGCTTTTGCTTTGTCGCTTGTGGCGCTGTGTTTCGCGGGTTTGGCTATCACGGCTATTGTGGCTTCGGGCAGCGCGGCAATGGATCTTTCTCTCTATATATGGGCGGCTAGCCTTGCGGTTGAACTGCTTATCATTACTAATGCTGCGCTGTTCTTTTCTATGGTGATTACCAGCGCATCAGGCAGCGCTTTATGTACGATTGGCTTTTATGTCTTTACGCGAATGATGGGACAATTATTAGGTATTTCGCAAACGGATACAACTATTCCTGCGGCAGATTTTTTGAGCGTTATATTTAATGGCATTTCCATGTTCATGCCGCGCTTAGATTTACTTACACAGACAAGCTGGCTGGTTTATGGCGTTAATGATGTCCAGCAAAGCTTGCTGTCTATTGTGCATGGCATCGTGTGTATCCCTGTATTGTTATTTGCCGCGATTTTTGATTTAATCCGCCGTGAATTTTAAATAAGGAGCGCTGATGATTACGTCTTTTCGCATGGTCAGCCTGTCCTTAATTGGCTTTTTCCTATTACAGTTGTCTTTTTGGGCAGTGACGCGTGATTACCGTCCGCTATGGTTAGATGTGCCGCCGCCTCCAAGTGCGCAGAGCAGTGCAGGTATAACGCTTGGAGACAAGCAGTTTGCCTATCGGTCATACGCCATTATGTTACAAAACATGGGCGATGTTGGCGGTCGCACAACACCGCTGCGTGATCTTAATTATGATTTATTGACGAAATGGTTTGCTGTTCTTGATAATTTAGACCCAAAATCAAACTTTGTACCGATGTTGGTGGCATATTATTTCTCGGCAACAGATAACCCTGATCAGCTTGATGGGCCTATTGCATATTTGCGTAAAGTGGGCCTGCGTGAAGCGGCAAACTATAAGAAATGGCGCTGGCTGGTTAGCGCCATTTATTTGGCCCGTCACAAGCAAGAAGATTTAGATTTAGCGCTATCCATGGCGCATGAACTTTCCGCACTCCAGAATAAGGGGATCGCTCTGCCAAGCTGGGCGAAGAATATGCCAGCTTTTATTTTATTGGAGCAGGGTGATAAACAATCGGCTTATGAATTAACAATGGCAATGCTGCGCGAAGGTGTTGATGATATGCACCCCAATGAAGTTAATTTCATGGTAGACTATTTATGTTCGCGGATTTTGGATAAAGAAGAAGCAAAGCTGCATCCTTTATGCCCCAAACCTTAATCGTTAGCTTGTAACAGGATTACGATGATTGAAAATTTACGTTTTTCGCTATTTGAACTTCTTGCGCTGATTGGGCTTGTGCAGTCTGTTTCTGTCCTTGTCTATATGGCTTTTCGTTCAGGGCATATTGCGCATGCGGTGATTCCTGTGCTGTATTTCTCTGTGATGGGCAGCGCGTTTTATGCGGAATTTGCAGAAGTTTTTATACCTGAATATTATCATATTTTTCACTGGGCGGCGTTTTTCTTATGGGCAAGTGTGCCGGCATTAAGTGTCCTGCTTATCGTACAGCTCGCACGCTCTCCTCGTTATCCGCATATTGCGTATTATAGTTTTTTGTTGCTGCCTGTTATTCTCTTAGCGGCCTTTGCTTATGATAGCCGTTATAATGATGGCGTATATCTTGAATATCTGCCGATATTGAGCATTGTGTTTGGTGCAATTACCTTACTTGGTCTTTGGGTGAAGCGTGATTTGCTCACGCAGCTTTATGATAACAAAGCTAATGCAGGGGCGGATCGTTACTGGCTTTCAATGGCGCTGATATTTTTTAATGTGTTATTCATCGCAGGGCTGTTTTTGGAAAGCCTTGGTGCTTTTCAGGCAAATATTTGGGATATGCTGCGTTTGATTGTAACGAATGTCTTTGTCTATCTTGCCTCGACAAGCTTATTTCGTATCTACCCGCAGGCTTTCTTTGTGGCACAGAGTGAGCAGCGCCGCTCTGATGACGGTGCTAAACAGGCGCTGAATGCTGAGGAGCTGGATATCGTCGCGCGTTTGATCGCATTGTTTGATGTTGAAAAAGTTTATCAGGAGGCGAGCCTGACCCGAACCGAGCTTGCACAGGAACTGAAAATATCAGAAGGACTGCTCTCGCGCCTTGTTAGTACGCATTATAATAAATCTGTGCCGCAATTGATTAACAGCTACCGCGTGCAGGATGCCGCAGTGTTAATTGCGCAAACGGGCGCGCCAATTAAAGATATTGCGCAGGAGGCGGGGTTTAGTTCTATCGCGACTTTTAACCGCGTATTTAAAGAGATTACCGGCCAATCACCTTCGGCTTATCGTAAGGAAGCCTCAAACATTATCCATTAAGCCAGTGGCGTTTGAAACTTACATAAATAAAAAGGCCGCAGAATAATCCGCGGCCTTTTCTTTGTTCTTAACAGGTTTAAAGCTTAGCCAGCCGCTTCTTCAGGGCTGTTATCTTCGCGCTTAGGCTCTTCAATCATTTTTCCTGTTTCTTGGTCAACACGCTTCATTGAAAGCTTGTATTTACCGCGGTCGTCAACGTTGAGAAGGACAACTTTGACTGCGTCGCCTTCGTTGATCACGTCAGTAACTTTCGCAACGCGGCGGTTTTCAAGCTCAGAGATGTGAACAAGACCGTCACGGTTCATGAAGTTAACAAATGCACCAAAATCAACAACTTTTACGACTTTACCTTCGTAGATCGCGCCAACTTCTGGGTCATCGGTAATACCGCGGATAATGCCAATGGCTTTTTCAATGGCTGTGCCATCAGAGGCGGCAATTTTAATTGTGCCATCATCTTCGATGTCGATTTTTGCGCCAGTTGTTTCGATGATTTCACGAATAACTTTACCGCCTGTACCAATTACGTCACGGATCTTGTCCGTCGGAATTGATATTGTCTGAATTTGTGGTGCAAACTCAGAAAGGCCGCTACGCGCTGAAGAAATTGCTTTCTCCATTTCATCAAGAATATAAAGACGACCGTCTTTTGCTTGGCCAAGAGCGATCTTCATAATCTCTTCAGTGATGGATGTAATTTTAATATCCATTTGAAGTGATGTAATGCCGTCGCTTGTACCCGCAACTTTAAAGTCCATGTCACCAAGGTGATCTTCATCACCAAGAATGTCAGAAAGAACAGCAAAGTCTTCGTCTTCTTTAATCAGACCCATTGCGATACCTGCAACAGGCGCAGTAAGCGGAACGCCCGCATCCATAAGCGCAAGTGATGTACCACAAACAGTTGCCATAGATGATGAACCGTTAGATTCAGTAATCTCTGAGACTGCGCGGATTGTGTATGGGAAGTCTTCTGCCGTTGGCAAAAGTGGGTGCAGTGCACGCCATGCTAACTTACCATGACCAATTTCGCGGCGACCTGTTGCGCCCATACGGCCACATTCACCAACTGAGTAGGGAGGGAAATTATAGTGAAGCATGAAGCTTTCTTTATATTCACCAGCAAGCGCGTCAATCATTTGTTCATCTGTACCTGTGCCAAGCGTTGCAACAACAAGCGCCTGTGTTTCACCGCGTGTGAACAAGGCGGAGCCATGCGCACGTGGCAAGATACCAACTTCAGCAACAATTGGGCGAACATCAACTGTTTTACGACCATCAATACGGCCGCCAGTTTTGATGATTTGACCACGTACAACGTCAGCTTCTGCTGATTTGAATTTCGATGTAACGACTTCTGGGCCAATGCCAGCTTCAGCGTCAGTGAATTTCTCAACAGCCTGTTCACGCAATGCGCTAACTTTTTCCTGACGAGACAGTTTGATTTGCTCTTTATAAGCTTCTGCCAAAGGCGCAGCGAATTCAGCTTTAAGGTCTTCACCAAGTTTTTTGATTGCAGGGTCTTCTTCTTTAAGATCCCATGGTTCTTTGGCTGCCATTTCAGCAAGATCGATGATCGCGTCAATAACAGGTTGGAAACCTCTCCAGCCGAACATTACAGCGTCAAGCATGATGTCTTCTGAAAGCTGTTCAGCTTCAGATTCAACCATCAATACGCCTTCTTGCGTACCAGCAACAACCAAGTCAAGGTCGCTTTCTAGCATTTCTTCAATTGTTGGGTTAAGCATGAATTCGCCGTCTTTATAGCCAACGCGCGTACCCGCGATTGGACCCATAAACGGCATGCCAGAAATTGTCAGCGCGGCAGATGCGCCAATCATTGCGACCATATCAGGGTCGTTGATCATGTCGTGTGAAACAACAGTACATACAACCTGAACTTCGTTAAGGAAGCCTTTAGGGAATAATGGGCGGATTGGGCGGTCAATAAGGCGCGATGTGAGTGTTTCTTTTTCAGAAGGGCGACCTTCACGCTTGAAGAAACCACCAGGAATTTTGCCTGCTGCGTATGCTTTTTCAACATAATGTACAGAAAGAGGGAAGAAATCTTGGCCATCAGCCACTGATTTTCTGCCTGTTACGGCACAAAGGACGGATGTACCGCCCAAAGTTGCAATCACGCAGCCATCTGCTTGACGGGCAACTTTACCGGTTTCTAGGACAAGCTTTTGTCCTGCAAAGTCAATTTCTTTGCGGTAGATATTAAACATATAGTTTTTCCTTTTCATAGTTTAACGTATTGTAATGAAAAAGATTTTTTTGATGATGTGCTTCGGTGGACAGCTGACGACAGCAGAAGATTTCTTGTGTGTGTGCGGGGAGAAAGACCTCGCTGCCGTCAGCCGTCAACCGTAACTATTCAAAATAAAACCTTTTCCATGACGTATATTTCGCATTTATAGGGGCTTTTGTCAAAGAGTTTTGCTAAGAAATTGTTTTTTATATTCTTTATAGAAATGCTATATTTTTCCGTATGTTATTATCGATTCTAACTTTCGTAAAATAGAGGTCTATTATGAGCCAAAAACTAATCCTTCTCCGTCACGGACAGTCACAGTGGAATCTAGAGAATCGTTTCACAGGATTCAAAGATGTAGACCTCACCGCAAACGGAGAAGCCGAAGCCAAGGAAGCTGGCGCTTTGCTGAAAAAAGCAGGCATTAAAGTGGATCATGTCTTCTCGTCAACACAAATTCGCGCCAACCGCACAGCACAAATCGCGCTTAAAGAAGCGGGGCAAGAAGAACTTTTTGCAAAAATGACGCGCCATGATGATTTGCGTGAACGTGATTACGGCGATTTAACTGGCCTCAATAAAGATGAAACCCGCCAAAAATACGGCGATGAACAAGTCCATATTTGGCGCCGCAGCTATGACGTACCGCCGCCAGGAGGCGAGTGCCTAAGAGACGTTGTTGAAAAACGCGTCCGCCCATATTTTGAGCGCGAGATTCAGCCCTGTCTTGATAGAGGCGAAACCGTATTAATGGCTGCGCATGGTAATTCCCTGCGCGCCACATTAATCATCCTCGGCGCGGAAACACCCGAAAGCATTAACGCCGCCGAAATGCCAACAGGCGTGCCGTTAGTCTTTGAACTCGAAGACGGCAAAATCGTGAAACGTTATTTCTTGGGTGAGTGATACGCAGGGCTCCGTTTGGGCTTATGACGTGAAAATGAAGCGGCTTCCTTTATTGATGTCGCACGTACGGATATGGGCACAGCGCAGGGATTCCGGACACAATATGCGCCCAATATGGCGAAATTGGTTGCGTTGGCACTCCTGTTATATAGTTTGATAAGCATGAAACCATAGGGTTTGTATTAATTTTTCTTGTGCAACTTAATTTTATAGTTATAGTCCTGTTATTACATAATGTATTCGACAGGGAGAAAGAAAATGTCTGACTCAAATATAGTTAATCTATGTGACGCCTTTATAGATGCCATTGAGAATGATGCGCTAAAAATCATCGAAGCATCCCTTACAGTGGAAGAATCTCATATGCTTGCAGCTGAAGCTGCTACCGCAACAGCGGGCGGACGATTTTATGGGGTAATTGGTATGGCAGAGGTTTTTGCAAGCGCTGCCTACCGTATAGCGCATGAAAATATTGCTGCATCTAACCTAGACTTGACGTTCGTTGATGATGATACGGTTCAAGAATTGCAAAACTATTCAGCGCCCAATATGGCGAAATTGGTTACTTTGGCGCGTGCTTAAATAAAGCGACATTGCCGAAACTGTTAAAATGCTATTCTGAAGGCTAGAAATGGGATTTTTTGTTGGTATTTAGCGTCACGCACGTTAAATGCGCATTTTTTGATGTGGTTTAACTCTAGCTGCGTCAACTTATACAGTGCGCGGCATATACCTTTTGAAGGGGGCGGTATTTTTGAAAGTCGCTCAGATGCGCTTTGGGTGATGTCTGTTATGCATGGCGTTAACGTGGTTAAATTTGCACTGAAAATATCGTTTTTACTAACATGGCTAGCAGGGAGCATAGCGATGTTATGTTGCGCATGAAATGGGATGGCGTGCAATATGCCGCTTAGGCCATTAGCGCATGCGAGGGCGATTAGGTTATCTTCAGCTATATCATCATTGCTAATTAGGCAGGCGAGTTTTAGTAATGGGCCGTTCGTGTTTTTAATATAGGTTATTAATCCATCTAATGTATCAGGCTGTAGGTCTTCCAAATCAAATTCGCGCCCTAAAAGTAATTCATTGAATAGATTATAGGGGAGCGCGAAGCTTTTAATTGCGCGCGCCAGTTCGGGCAATATTGGATGGTCATCAAGGCTGCGTTTTTGTTCAGTTGGCTTGCCGTATATCATGTTTAACGCTTCGCGCCACCATGTCAGGCGAATAAGGCCGAGCGTGGTGTCACTGACAATTTCGCGCGTTTTGGCGACTTCGTAGTTAAAGGCATAAAGCGCCCATAGCGCTTGCTTCATTTCAATGGTTTTGGCAAACAGGCTGATGGTATAGCGTGGCTGGTCATGGGCGGATACAATGTCTTGGCTGTGATTTTTACGCATATTTATATGTTTCTTTTGGCTTTGCCCTTGTCAAATTTACATGGCAATGTATCCTTATTCGCATATTTTTGACAATGTTAAAATTTAAAGGACACCACAGCATGACATTTGAATTGCCACAATTACCGTTTGCCTATGATGCGCTTGAGCCACATATGAGCAAAGAGACTTTTGAATATCACCACGACAAACACCACGCAGCCTACGTTGCGAAGGGTAATGACTTGCTTGCAGGAAGCGGCCTTGAAGGTAAGAGCTTGGAAGAAATCGTTATTGCAGCGGCGAATGACCCTGCAAAAACAGGTTTGTTCAACAATGCAGCGCAGCACTGGAATCACAGCTTTTTCTGGAACTGTCTGAGCCCTGAAGGCGGCAAGGGCGCATTAAGCGCATCTTTAGCAGCTAAAATTGACGAAGCTTTTGGTAGCTATGATGCGTTCCAAGAAAAATTCGTTGCTTTGTGCGTTGGCCAATTTGGCTCCGGTTGGGGCTGGCTCGTGATGGATAACGAAAGCGGTAAGCTTGAGCTTGTTAGCACATCAAATGCGGGCGTTCCGTTCACAGAAAACAAAACACCGCTTTTGACATG
The DNA here is from genome assembly GCA_002354205.1 of Micavibrio sp. UBA2705. Lineage (GTDB taxonomy): Bacteria > Pseudomonadota > Alphaproteobacteria > Micavibrionales > Micavibrionaceae > UBA2705. The sequence continues at coordinate 24,564 of DELD01000052.1, forward strand.
TGATGTTTGGGAACACGCTTATTACATTGATTACCGCAATGCGCGCCCTAAATTCGTGGAATCTTTCCTTGAAAACATGGTGAACTGGGCTTTTGTTGAAAGCCTAATCGCAAAAGGCCCATTGAAAATCGCTGCATAAGCGTATTTTATATGGATTAAAGATTGCTCGAAACGCCCTTATTGATTGAAAATAAGGGCGTTTTTGCGTTTTTAGCTGCGGCAATCTGCTATAGGCAAAAATTACCCATTTTTTTATGCATATTGACTGTGCTATAATGGTATGTGACGTAAAGAAACAGGCAGAATGCCCGTCTTTGATCTTTAGAATAAAGAAGTAAAAAAGAACAAAGACGAAAATAGCATAGGAGAGAATCTCATGGCACTTGTAATAGACTTAAAACCCCACGAAAAAATTCTAATTGGCGAGGCTGTTATCACCAATGATAAACAGCGCACACGTATGCACATCGCAGGCGACGCGCCCATATTAAGAGAAAAAGATGTGATGCAGGAAGACGAGGCTTATACGCCTTGTGAGCGCATATATTTCCTTATTCAATGTATGTATTTGGCGCGCAAGCCAGAGCTTTACTTTGACCAGTTCTATAAAGAAGCGGATGCAATTAAGAAGGCTGCGCCATCAACGGCATTATTCTTTATTAACATCACCAATTTCATCTTAAAAGAAAACTTCTACAAAGCGATGAAGCAGGCCAAAGAATTAATGGCGTTTGAAAAAGAGTTGATGGATAAAGCGGCAGGTCAAGAAAATGTCGAGCAAGCCCCAGCCACCACAGAAAGCGCGTAAAGCCGATGAGTAACAATAAACCATATGCAGATGCCGCGGGCGCGTATAGTAAAAATGCCCATAGCCTACCCAATGATCAACGCGAAATAGAAGCGCGGGTTCTTGTTAAATCAGCCAATGCTTTGGAAGATATTAAGGCACATTGGGCAGATGATGAAAAATGGAAAGGCCTTGATAAGGAAGAAATCCTTTCAGATTGCCTGCTTTATAACCGTAATATTTGGCTGCTTTTTTATGATGCGGCGGTTGAAAAGCCAGAAGAAGCACTAGAAAAACGCCCACAAGCGCTGCGCAACAATATTATAAATCTTGCCAATTTCATTTTTAAACGTGAAATGGAAGTGATAAGCAGCAAGGACATTGATAAGCTTGATAGCATTATTAACATCAACCGTGAAATATCCGCAGGTTTACTGGTTAAGCATCCGCGATAAAGCCAATGGATTCCTTCGTTAATAGATTACCGTACCCTATAGGAAAATGAGGCGCGTTTGTGTAATATAGTGCCACTAGGTCAATCATGCAGTGATAGGTATTCTCATGTCAGAACAAAGTCTCAATTTTTATAAACACGGTAATGAAAAAGCGCCAAAAAGCTTAGTGATTTTACTGCATGGTTATGGCTCAAACGGTCAAGATCTTATCTCGCTTGCGCCGGAATGGGCGGGGGATATGCCTGATACGCTGTTTATTTCACCTGATGCGCCGTTTCCTTGTGAAATGGGCGGCTTTGGCTTTCAGTGGTTTTCATTAGAAAACCGTCGTGAAGATATTATGATTGCGAATATTCAGCAGGCCGTGCCGCTTTTGAATGATTTTATCGCGCAATGCGTCGAGAGTTTTGGCGTTTCGTATGATAAAATTGCGCTTGTTGGCTTTTCACAGGGGACAATGATGTCCTTATATGTCGCGCCGCGTCATGAGGAAGTCTTTGCGGGCGTTATGGGGTATTCTGGCGCTTTGTTAGATGGGCAGTCAATTTTGGATGCGCCAGATAAGTTTAAAAAATTCCCTATTTCGCTGCGTCACGGCAATGCTGATGAGGTTGTGCCCGTTGAGATGTTTGAACAAGCCCATGCCTTTTTGCAGGGCGCGGGCTACAGTATTGAAGGTCACATAACCCCTGGTTTAGGTCACGGCATTGACCAAGATGGCGTAGCTAATGGACTGATATTCCTTAAGAAAGTGCTTTATTAAGGCTTGGTTCGTGCTGCGATGCAGCTTTACCCACAGGCTGAAAATTTTGTATCCACAGTAAAAATATGTTATAATTCAGTATATTAGCAGTTTCATGCTTTTTCTATCCACAAAGCTATCAACAAGTGCGTGAGGAGGGGCAGAGAATCTGATATGATGGCTATGTAGTATAGGTTGAGTAGCGTCCTATATAGCATCAAACATAGGAGGCTGGGGCATGGCAGACACAGAGCATGGCAGAGGCGACCACCGGACACTTACCCGAATGACGATGCGGGAGGTAGGGTTTAATACACCCTTGGAACAATGCCCCGCACTTATTTTGAATGCAGATTACCGTCCTTTAAGTTATTTCCCTTTATCTATATGGCCTTGGCAGGAAGCAGTTAAGGCCATTTTTCGTGGCTCAGTCCATGTGATTTCTGAATATGACCGCATGGTGCATTCCCCAACGGATCAAATGAAATTGCCGAGTGTTTTAGTGCTAAAGGATTATATCTCGCATAGCCGCCAGCCTGTTTTTACGCGGTTTAACTTATTTTTGCGTGATCGTTGGTCGTGTCAATATTGCGGCGATGAATATAAAACGCATGACCTAACTTTTGACCACGTTATCCCGCGCGCGCTTGGCGGGGGGACGAACTGGGAAAACATTGTTGCGGCCTGTCAACCGTGCAATCTTAAAAAAGGAAGCAAATTGCCGCGTGAGTGTAATATGCATCCGCTGCGCAAGCCGCATCAACCTAGCCTTGGCGAGCTGCAAGAATGCGGCCGCCACTTCCCACCAAGTTTCTTACATGAGAGCTGGAGTGATTATCTGTACTGGGATACGGAACTTGAAAGTGATGTGTAAAGGGTCTTAAACAATGAATTTGTCGCAATTTCCGTCTTGATTGCGTACTTTAAAGGGCTTTTTGCCTTCTTCTTCAATATGTATCTCGCCATTTTCGGAAATTTGTATCGTACAGCCATTTTCGAGCTTAATAGTTTGGCTTAGAAATTCTTTTTTTAGGTCAATACAGCCATTAGGCTCGATTTTGAATGCTTTTTCAAAGGCGGCGCTGTGTCTTTCTAGCCACGCGTCAACATCAGGGCAATTATTAGAAGGTAGGGAGTAGCCAAATGCATTTGGGTTAAACAGCGTCACAAATGTGGATACGCGGCTCGCCTTGGTAATCATGTCCCTTATTTGGCCAGTGCTTATATCACTATCGCATCTTAATAAAAAATGACCATTTTGCGGTGATACCCAGCTACGTATATCGGCGCTGTTGTTAAATGCTTTTGCAATTTCATTATGCTTGGTGTAATTGCCGCCCATATTCGAGCATGTCGCCGAAAAGAATTTAGTCATGATATTCCCTGTTTTTGTGTATTTTCTTGATTTTTTTAAATTTGCCATAACCATAAGCAAGTGTCAATTTGAATGTTGAAGAGATCGCTTTGTGGCTGTTCATAGCGGTGTTTCTGTGTTTAATGGATGCTCTTAACATTTAAGTGTTTTTGGAGCGTAATATGTGGCTTATTCCTGCGGTTCTTTGTTTGTTATTTTCGTGTTTCATGACTGTGTGGAATCAGCACGTGCGCATGGCGGCATTGCAGCTTAATTTATGGCGCTGTTTGTATATTTCGGTGTTATTCTCTTTTGTTTTGCCTTTTATAGATTTTCCGCATGATCTTGGCTTTTATATGAGCGCTGTTGTCGCAGGGCTGGCTTCAATGACGGTTAGCACGAGCTTGTTTTATACTTCACGTGAACATAGCGCTCATATCGCATCATTATTTATGCCACTTGCGATGATTTTTACTTTTGTTGCGTGGCTTTTCTTTGACCCTGATTTGCTACGCGCTTACGCCGCGACACCATTTAAAGCTATGCTTATTCTGGTCGCGATGATTACCGCCAATGTTGCAGTGATAAAAATGCGCCATATACGCTTTACCCATACGTCATTTCTTGGCTTGGTCTTATTGAACGCAGGTATGATTGCAGCATCGCAGATTATGGTCAAAGGCAGCACGAGCAGCAGCCTTGATATGGTGCTAGCGTTATCCTTTATTATTTTTATAGTCCAGACGATCACGACATGGTTTTGGATGATCATTCGTAAGGAACCGGTTGGCAAAGCGCCGCTGAATAGAAATATAGCCGTACTCTGCGTAGTTAGCGCGGTATCATGTGTTTGTTCATGGTATGCGGTTATACTTGCGCCAAACCCATCTTATCTGACCGCAGTGTTGCTTGGCGCGCCGTTTATCCTGACGCTGTATCACCGTTATTATAAGCATGATATTTCAGATAGTTTGAAGGCGGGCGCGGTGATTACGCTGTGTAGTTTGGTTATTGTCGTGCTGTCATTCTAATGTCACCTAAAAAGGGTAACTCAGAATATCTTCATTCCACCAGCCGGTGGCATCAAAATATGCGCGGTCAGGGATCATTTTCATTGCTTTATCGGCAAGGTCTTGGCGGTTTTCGTGGCTGATGATGGTATCGAGCTTTTCTTTGAGCGCATGGAGGAAGATAACATCCTGACAGACATATTTTATTTGTTTATCCGTTAGTTCTTCTGCGCCCCAATAGCTGCTAGTTTCAGATTTATCAATTTTCTTGCCGAGAATATTTGATATCAGATCAAGATAGTTATGAGATGCGCCGTAAGTCTGGCCAATGCGAGAAGCGGTGCGCGTGCAGTAAACGTTTTGCGGCATAACGCCAAGATACTTATAAAGATACGCAAGGTCGAGGCGGATCATATGGCCTAAAAACACCGTGTTTGGCCTGTTGAGCAATGTTTTCAAATTTGGCGCGGCATAGGCGGGGTCTTTACACTGTACAATATCAACCTGATTACGCACAGGGTCATAGATTTGAATAACGCATAGGCGGTCACGATTGATATTTAAACCCATCATTTCGCAATCTATAGCCAGTGAATGGCTATAGGCTCCGGCATCAGGAATATCGTTTTGGTGAATTTTATATGTATAGTTCATGCAAGACACTCAGTGCTTAAAGTAAGGTTATATACGCAGGCTTTTCCAAGGGTCGAGGCCGATTTGTGGCGTGGTGCCTTGCTGCTGCTGTGCGCGTCTGCGGTGTAAGTCATCAACATAAATACGTTCAACATAGTTATAGGTGATACCGCCATAAGGCGCGGTCACGATTTCTGTTAGGTTTTCTACGTAATCAAAGTCGTCATTCTGCATGGCGTTGATAATATCATTTAAAATATCTTTATCAAAAGGGACAGGCCCTTGTGCGATGAGGCTGTCTTTGCCGAAGGTAACGTCTTGTCCTGTTTGCATAGCAATGGCTTGTTTAAGCTGCCATATAAACTGACCGCGTACTTCTGTAGAACGATAGAGGCCCTTTTTCTGCCCTGTGCGTAGGTCACCGACATATTGGTTGAGCATGATGCGCATACCATTGGCGTTGCTTTGCTCTTTTTCTGCGGCGCTGACAAGGTTGTAGTCATTTGCAGGCGGGCAGTGCTGATTAGCAGGGATCTGCGTGTCAAGATGGTTTAGCTGCGTTTGTATGGCCTGACAATGCGCTTTATAGGGCGCGATATTGCCGCTCATGCATTGGTTATGTGCGTTGATGATATCTGCATCAACGCCAGAGAGCATTGATTTTTGAAGATATTGCAGTCCACGCGCGCCAACAGAAGATTCCCAAAGTAGATGAGAGCGTAAATAGCCAGTCGCAAGCGTCGGTACGCCTTCATAGCCAAGGATTTTTTTATCTTGCAGTGTTGTTGCGTTATCTAGGGCATCTTCAAATTTTTGAATGCTTTCACGCAGGGTTTGAATTTGCGCGCGATTCATGTCTGATGGCCCTTGGGCAAGAAATTTGGTTGCTTTTTGTTTTAATGTTGGCAGCTTGTTTGCGCTATCGTTCAGCGGGTAGGCATCCAATATCATATTAAATAAAAATGGGAAGCGGCGTAGGTCGCGTGTGTAGTCGGCATGCGCATTTAAATAATCTACATCCATGATTTTAAAGTCGAGATTTATAGGATGTGGATGGCCTGGGATATTAAGTGTTTCAGAAGCAAATTGCGCTGCTTCGTATTTATTTGGCAGTTTGTCATAGAGGATTACAAAATCAAAGTCGGAAGTATCAGAAGGGAGGTTGGTATTCTGTCCATTTAATTGGCGGGCCTGTGAACCGCAAAGCAGTAAAATAGGGGCATCGGCAAATTTTTGTGAAACATAGGGGCGGATGTTTGTATTAAAAAAGTGGAATGGATCCCAAGATGATTGCAAGCTAGACATACGGCATTTTCCTTGTCGTAAGCGGTTCAAACTAAAGTTTTTATCTTGGGATTATCTCTCTATCACGCGTTTTTTCTTATGTCTATAGTTTTTTATGTCATTGTAATCGTTTTTGTGTGATGTAAATTGTGTTTTGCTTATATTGTAACTTGTACCCTTATGCGGATAAAAAGCACATTATATAAAAATCATAATAAAACCAATGGCATGAACAGAAGTTTTGCTACGCATTTTTACGATATGTTAATATTATGGAGTTATAAGTAAGGGGATAAAGAAAAGCGGGTATAAAACTATGACAGCATTAATGAAAATGACACATCACGAAATTGATAACAGCTTACGGAACAACCCGTATACTGCGCGCGTCTTGCATACGTTTGAACAGCACCAAGATGATTGGGAGGCACTGGATAAAAAGTTGGAGCAGCTTGGTAATAGTTTTAACCAAGGGCGTGCATCTCTGCTAGGTATGCGTCCTCTTAAAGACGGAGATACGCATATTAACACGCGTTTTAATCCGATGGCAGCAGGGGCGGATAAGGATATTCAGAGACTGCATAGTATTGAGGTAGGGCAAGCGCTTTTGGAAAGTATTCATTGCGGCGAAGAGCAGTTATACTTAAAGATGAACGCAGCGGTTCAAGGCGTTAGGCCGTTCAGTGGTGGCTTTACAGTGGCTTCTCAGCTTTATCGCCAGCGAGAAAACGCTGCGGCTGATGACAAGCCAAAAGAACGCATCACGATTAATACGTTTTAAAATATGGCCTAGTTTAGCGATAAGAAAAAGCCTTGCAGAATATTCCGCAAGGCTTTTGTTTTATTTCGCTTTGAAGCTTTAAAGTTAAGCTTCTTTTGCTTCTTCAGCTGGTGCATCAACTGCCGCTTCTTCTGCAGGGGCTTCTTCAGCTGGTGCTGCGGCTGCTTCTGCCGCTGCTTCTGCTGCTAATTTCGCTTTTTCAGCTTTTTCTTCTAGGCGTGCTTGTGCTTGCGCTTTTGGCTTCGCTTTTGCGATGCTTTGACGCTGCTCTGGCATGTCTGCAATGCCAGCTTTGCCAAGGAAAGTTGCAACACGGAAAGATGTCTGTGCGCCTTCGCCAAGCCAATATTTGATACGTTCTTCGTTCAAAGTAACGCGCTTTTCGTCGTCTTTGGCGAGAAGTGGGTTATATGTACCAAGTTTTTCGATGTAACGACCATCACGCGGCATACGGCTATCACAAACCACGATGCTGTAAAATGGACGATTTTTGCGGCCTCTACGTGCCAAACGGATCTTAACTGCCATGATATTTACTCCTTAAAATTGACTGTTTATTTCCTAATTCATTTATAACTTTAGTTATCTCTTTTTCTTTTTGCGGTTCTTTTTTGTTCCGCCATGACCGCCAAGCGCGGGTAATCCGCCCATGCCGCCACCCATGCCACCACCAAGGCCGGGCATACCCCCGCCTAAACCTGGCATACCGCCACCCGCGAACGGGTTTGCGCCTAATGGTGAATTACCGCTGGCAGCTATGCCGCCATCTTGGTTTTCCATTTCAGCCATTAATGCTTTTACCGCCTCGGGGTCATCCATATCAACGCCGTCCATGTCCATACCTTGCATGGCATCTAACATGGCTGCGTCTTTACCGCCCATCAGGCCTTTCATTTGTTTCATCATGCCGCCCATGCCCATTTTCTTTAGGCGCTTCATGGCTTTTTCCATCTGCTGATGCTGCTTGATCAGGCGGTTCACTTCAGGGATGGTTGAACCTGAGCCTGCGGCAATACGCTTTTTACGTGATGCGTTAAGCAGTGATGGTTTTGTACGTTCTTTTGTCGTCATGGACTGAATGATAGCTTCTTGCTTTTTCAGCACCGTGTCATCCATGTTGGCTTGGTCAATTTGGTCAGCAAATTTGCTGATGCCAGGCATTAATTTGAGCATAGAGCTCATGCCGCCCATTTTTTTCATTTGCTGAAACTGGTCAAGCATGTCGTTAAAATCAAACTGGCCTTTTTTGAACTTTTTCGCCATTTCGGCGGCTTTGTCCTGATCCATTGTTTCAACGGCTTTTTCAACCAATGAAACAACATCACCCATGCCCAAAATGCGGCTAACAATACGGTCAGGGTGGAAAGCGTCAATTTCTGTCCATTTTTCGCCTGTACCAATTAATTTTACAGGCTTACCTGTTACGCCAAGCATCGACATCGCCGCGCCGCCGCGTGCATCGCCATCAACGCGGGTCAGCATAATGCCTGTAATACCCATTTTGTCGTCAAATGCTTTGGCGGTGTTGACGGCATCTTGACCTGTCATTGCATCAGCGACAAGCAGTGTTTCGGTTGGTTTTGCCAGTTTTTTTACGGCGGCAACTTCATCCATTAATTCTTCGTCAATGGCAAGGCGGCCTGCAGTATCAAGGATTAATACGTCATAGCCTTCTTTGCGGGCAACATCCATTGCGCGCTTGGTAATTTCAAGCGGGGATTGGCCTTTAATGATCTCTAATGTCGCCGTGTCAGTCTGCTGCCCAAGCGTAGCAAGCTGTTCTTGCGCGGCAGGGCGCTGGACATCTAACGATGCCATTAATACTTTTTTGCGGTTTTTCTCGCGCAGCCAATGGGCGATTTTTGCAGATGATGTGGTTTTACCAGCGCCTTGCAAGCCAACCATTAAATAGGCAACAGGCGGCGTTGCTTTTAAGTCAAGTTCAGTTTCGCCTGCGCCGAGCATCTCGATCATCGCATCATTGACGATTTTGACAACTTGCTGCGCAGGGGAGACAGACTTGATGATGTCTTGCCCTACGGCGCGGGCTTTGACTTTTTCAATGAATTCTTTGACGACAGGTAAAGCAACATCGGCTTCCAACAATGCAATACGAATCTCGCGCATTGCTGCAGTGACGTCATTTTCGCTTAAACGTCCGCCTTTACCGAGTTTTTCAAATATACCGCCAAGGCGGTCACTTAAACTTTGAAACATTGTTGTTTTGCCTTAATAAATTCAATTCGTAAGCAAATTAACCACAGTGAGCGAATTGTCGCCGACTATGGGGTATCCTTGCTAAACAATGGACACATATTCATCACAATGGTATGAAAGTGTGTTATATACGCTGTTGTTTATAAGGATGTTAAAAGAAATGTCAACTAGATTCCTAAAAATGCACGGCCTTGGTAATGATTTCGCGATTTTTGATGCGCGGCTAAACCCATTGCCTGCGCTTGATATTGGGCGTTTATCAAACCGTAAAACGGGCATTGGCTTTGACCAAATGGCTGTTCTTTCGGCGCATGAGGGGGCGGATTGCTTTATGCATATATATAATGCCGATGGCGGGCGCGTTGGCGCGTGCGGTAACATGACGCGCTGTGTTGCGGATATATTGCTGAAAGAAAGCAGTAAGGAAAAAGTCACTATCGCCACGGATGCAGGGTTACTTAACTGCTGGAAAAGTGATGCGGAGCAGTGCTGGATCAGCGTTGATATGGGCGCGCCAAAGAAGGCTATGACGTATTAAT